>CALBXV010000368.1 GCA_937890045.1 uncultured archaeon | reverse complement strand
TAACCATTTTAAGACCATAGGCAGAAATATTCACGTTATTTGGAATACCAAACAATTGACTAGCGACATATGATTTACCACTACCAGGTCCACCTGCAAGAAAAACTGCCTTGAATATTCCTGGATCGTTTATACCTTCGATTAATAAATCCATTAATTTGATCATAAAAAAGCCTCATTATATTACTAATAAATATCTTGTTTAGTAAAAACCTTTACTCCATAACGCTTTTGAAAATCTAAAGCATCTGTCTCATCATTAACAATTGGCTGTCCTTTTATGTTTAAACTTGTGTTTAATACCATAGGACACCTTGTTTCTTCAAAAAATTGTTTTATTAACTCATAATAAGCAGGATTATCATCTTTACTTACCGTCTGAACTCTTGAAGTTCCATCCACATGACAAATAGCAGGATATTTTTCAGGATACTTACAATCTGCTACAAACTGCATAAACTGAGATTTCCGAACAGGCATATCAAAGATTTCATGTGCATATTCCTCTAATACAGATGGTGCAAAAGGTCTAAATTCTTGTCTATGTTTAATTTTGTTTACTTTATCTTTTATATCATCACCTCTTGGGTCAGCAAGTAAACTTCTATTCCCTAATGCTCTTGGTCCAAATTCTGCTTTACCATTTGCCACACCAACTATGTTTCCCTTGAGTAGTTCTTTACTCACTTGAGTAACAGGGTACTCACCTTTTATATTATATCCTGTAAATGGTGTTTTCCAATTAATATGTTCACCATATACATATGCCGCACAACCAAGTGATGAACCTGCATCTCCTGGATTTGGAAATATCCATAAATTAGGATAATAATCTTTTGCTATAATTGAATTAGCTACACAATTCAATGCTACTCCACCCATATAAACACAATTTTTAGTTTCGGGTACTAACCGTTGTGTTAATTTAAATATTTTTTGGATTTCTTCTTCACATATCCATTGTACATTTGCTGCTACATCAAATTTCCACTTATCACTATCATCGTCAGGATAAAAATCTAAATCCCAAGCCGAACATCCTCGATGAAGATTCATACGAGTTCTAATTAAATCATCATATATTCTATTTTTTATTTTTTTATCTCTCTGACCCCAAGCATCCATTCCCATTAGAATATATTCATCTTCTTGTGGTTTCAATCCAAGTCTTTGTGTCATAGCTGAATAAAATAACCCAAGTGAATGTGGATACTTCTTTGACCAACGTTTTTCTAATTTATTTCCACACCCATACCATATAGACATTACATCCCATTCACCAATAGCATCTATAACTACAATTGCCGCTTCATCATAAGGTGAAGTGTAATATCCTGCTGAAGCATGAGATAAATGATGTGGAACATACTGAACTTTATTATATATACCGAATTGTTTTAGATATTGAGATGGAATATTAGATGTATTAAATACTTCTCCGTATTGACCTGCCCAAAGTTGTCTTGTCTTTTTAAGATATGGTTTTTCAAACCATGCTACCTTATCAGGCATTCCATATGAAAGCGCTTCGTGTACCATTTCTTCATTTAATTCAGCATCAAACTTTTTACCACTATATCTTTCTGAATGACCTGCGAAAAGTATTTCACCATCTTCTATAACACTTAAAGCTGCATCATGATTCAATGCATTAAAACCAAATATTCTCATACCAAATGTTCTACTCCTGGATCACTTGGATCCCTTATATCTGCGCCTTCAACTATAACTCTTCTTCTTATATAAAGACCTTTTTCAAAATCAGTTATCTTATCTAAAGTTTCTATTATTTCATTTTCTTTTGGCAATCTATTAAGTTCTCTTTTACTAAAAACAGTTGTAACATAGTTTTTTGGCCAAATTTCATTATATTCTGCATTTTTATCTTGAGGCCCTTTTATATAAACTTCAAAAACATCAAATGTATTACGTGATTCCATTTGAAAATTATCTACGAAATTTTTATAATCTGATATCAACCGCTTTCCAGGCATATGAGAAAAATAATTAATTATTTCTTCTCTTGTACTAACTGCAATATCTTTATAACTTTTATTATATAAAATTGCCATTATCATAAATTATCCATTAAAAGAACTATACTCCATAGATTCTGGATTTAATTTGTTTAACCAATGATACAAATCTTCAAACCTTTCTTCTAAATCTTTATTTGTTGCCAATATCTCACCATTACCTATCTTTTTAAGATTTACATGACTCTTTGATGGGTAAGACTGAACATATTCTCTAAACCTTTTATGTATTATCTCTACACCATAGAAATCAGGATTCATATAAATAGGTGTACCAGGATATGGTGTGAATAATAAACAAATCCATTTATCAGGTTTTACATCTTCTA
>CALBXV010000367.1 GCA_937890045.1 uncultured archaeon | reverse complement strand
TATGAGTGAGAATTTAACTAGCTTTGGTCCTACTTTTCAAATGAAAGTTATAGCTTCTCTATTAGAAGATCCTGTTTTTACACAAACAGTATTAGATATTTTAAAGCCAATATACTTTGAGTCAGATGCCAATAGATGGTTAGTAGATACAATTGTTTCGTATTTTATGGAATATAAAACCAATGCTACATTGGAAGTATTGAAAGTTAAGATAGATGAAATTGAAAATGATATATTGAAAGCGGGAGTTGTAGAAAATTTGAAGGAAGCTTGGCGAAATATTGAATCTCCTGACTTAGAGTTCATAAAAGAAGAAACTCTCAATTTTTGTAAGAACCAGGTCTTGAAAAATGCCATTGTACAGTCAGTTGACTTATTGGAAATTAAGGATTATGATGGAATCAAAAAATTGATAGATGACGCGATGAGATCTGGTGCAGAAAGAAATTTAGGACACGATTATATTATTGGAATAGAAGAAAGACTTACTAAAAATGCAAGGGAAACTATAAAGTCGCCGTGGGATGTTGTAAATGAAATTATGGATGGTGGATTAGGTACAGGAGAATTGGGAGTTATTGTTGCACCAGCGGGAATTGGTAAAACTTGGTGTTTACAGTCTATTGCGGCAGGGGCAGTTAGAGATGGATTGTCAGTAATCCATTATACATTAGAATTGAATCAGGCTTATGTTGGATTACGATATGATACTGTTTTTAGTGGAGTTACTACTACTAATATAAAATTTCATAAAGAAAAAGTTGAAAAAATAATAAGTGAGTTGGAAGGAAAATTGTTAATAAAATATTATCCAACTAAATCAGCTTCAGTTCAGACTCTTTCATCTCATCTTAAACAATCAGAAATACAAGGAATTAAACCTGATTTAGTAATAGTAGATTATGCAGATATTTTGGTTGGAGTGGGAAGTGAAAGGAGATTTGTTTTAGAAAATGTATATGAGGAGTTAAGAGGATTGGCTGGCGAGTTTGAAGTTCCAATTTGGACGGCATCACAAGCCAACAGAAGTGCACTTGAGGAACGTATTATAGATGCAACAAAAGTTGCTGAGGCTTACGCAAAAGTTATGATTGCAGATTTTGTAATGAGTATGAGTAGGAAAGTTGAAGATAAAATTTCGAATACAGGCAGGTTTCATGTGATTAAAAATCGGTTTGGACCAGATGGAATTACATTTCCATCTACAGTTAATACTAATATAGGTAATATTCAAGTTTATGAAGAGACTACTAAAGGTGGAAAGATAGCACAAGGTAAAATGGACAATTCAAAAGAATATGAAAGAAAAATGTTATCAAAAAAATATGATGATATGAATAAAGTTGATGGATTTGAGTAATAGAATGCAATATATATTATACTTATGGATGTATTGGAATGAATGTTGTACTAAAATTAATTTTATTTGAAGAGGGATAGTTTATATGGAAAAATTCAAGTTATCAGATAATTTCATAGATAAATACAAGCGAAAAAGACCCCCATTTGGATTTAACGGACTCGGAGAATTAGTTTATATGAGAACTTATTCTCGCATCAAGGAAGATGGAAAAAACGAGCAATGGTGGGAAACTGTTCAAAGGGTTGTAGAGGGCACTTACTCAATGCAAATGAATTGGATTGATTCTCATCAACTTGGTTGGAATCCTTGGCAAGCACAGCGGTCAGCTCAAGAAATGTATGATAAGATATTCAATATGAAGTTTTTACCACCCGGCCGAGGTCTTTGGGCAATGGGAACTCCACTTACAGAAGAAAAAGGTCTTTATGCAGCACTGAACAATTGTGCATTTGTATCCACATCTACTATTAAAGACGATTATGCAAAACCATTTTGTTTTTTGATGGACGCATCAATGTTGGGGGTAGGAGTTGGGTTTGATACAAAAGGTGCAAATCAAATCCTAATTAAAGGCCCCAATAAAAATAGAAATTCAGAATTATATGTAATTCCAGACACTCGGGAGGGTTGGATAGAATCTTTAAGGTTATTGTTAGAGAGTTATTTTCATGGAACATCACCTATAAAGTTTAATTATAATAAAATAAGAAAAGAGGGAGAACCAATTAAAGGTTTTGGTGGTCTTTCAAGTGGCCACAAACCATTAGAAGAGTCACACACAGGTATAAGAAAGGTTCTTGATGAAAACGTTGGATCTCCAATTAGTTCTACGGTTATTGTTGATATTATGAATCTTGTAGGTAAATGTGTAGTTGCGGGCAATGTTCGTAGAACAGCAGAGATTGTATTTGGTGATCCAAGTGATGAAGAGTATCTAAATCTCAAAAACTATAAAAAGAATCCACATAGAGAACAATATGGTTGGACTTCTAATAATTCAGTATTTGCAGAACTTGGAATGGATTATACAGAGTCTTGTAAAAGAATTACAGACAACGGTGAACCTGGGTTTGCATGGTTAGAAAATATGAGAAGTTATGGTAGAATGTGTGATGAACCAAATGGTTATGATACACGAGCAGCAGGTGGCAATCCGTGTTTAGAACAGACATTAGAGTCATATGAGTTATGTTGTCTTGTAGAAACATTTCCGTTTCGTCATGAAAATTTGGAAGAGTTTAAAAGAACACTTAAATATGCCTATTTGTATGCTAAGACAGTAACACTCGGAAAGACTCATTGGCCAGAAACTAATCGTGTTATGTTAAGAAATCGTAGAATTGGTTGTAGTGTTAGTGGTATTGCACAATTTATAACTTACAAAGGAATAGATGAACTGAAAACGTGGTTAATGGATGGATATAATGTAATTCAAGATTGGGACAAGGTTTATAGTGAGTGGTTCGCAACCCCCCGTTCTATTAAGACTACTTCCGTAAAACCAAGTGGTACTGTTTCACTATTAGCAGGTGCTACTCCAGGACTACATTATCCAGAAAGTAGATTATATATTAGACGAATAAGATTATCAAAATACAGTCCTTTACTTAAACCACTTGAGGCCTCTGGATATAAGATAGAACCAGCATTTGGTTCAGAGGATACTACGGTAGTGGTGGAAGTTCCAGTCGATGTTGGTAAAGGAATAAGAACTTCTAAGGAATTATCAGTATGGGAACAATTTAGTTTGGCAGCTTTTATGCAAAAGTATTGGGCAGACAATCAAGTTAGTTGTACTGTTACTTTTGATCCAGAAACAGAGAAAAGAGACTTGTCTCATGTTTTGGATATTTATCAGTATCAATTAAAGGGGATTTCTCTATTACCGAGAAGGAATGGAGGGGCTTATGCACAAATGCCATATGAAGAAGTGGACAAGAAAAAATATGACACGATGATGTCAAAACTTAAATATTTATCTTTTAGACAGATTAAGGGAAGTGAGGCAGTGGTTGAAAAATTTTGTAATAATGATGTATGTGAAATTTAGAAATATCGTGGGAAAAACAGGCAGTTGACGCACCTGTTGAAAAATGCGTCATTTCAATAAAACAATGAAGGAGACGATTATGAAGAATCGTAACTTAATTTCTACATTGGCGGTGTTTTTTATGCCGATTGTTCTTTGGGGACAATCAGTTGCGGGAACAGTTACCGATGCAGAAACGAGTAAACCCCTAGTTGGAGCTAATGTTGTAGTAGAAGGAACTGATTTGGGTGCCGCTGCAGACGCAGATGGTGCTTATTCTATCAAGGTAGATGCAGGTTCTTATACACTTACAGCTTCTTCAATTGGATATGCATCTCTTTCAGTAGAGGTTGATGTAGCGGAGGGGAAAGCGGTAAGTGCCGTAGACTTCTCCCTTTCAGTATCTGCATTAGAGATGTCTGCACTTGAGGTTTTGGCTTCGAGGGCAGATGAAAAAACACCTGTTGCTTATACTACGGTAGGAAAGGAAGAGATTGAATTTCGTCTTGGTTCACAAGACTTACCAATGTCTCTTAATCTTACTCCGAGTGTATATGCAACTCAACAGGGTGGTGGAGCAGGAGATGCACGTATCAATGTTCGTGGGTTTAACCAACGGAATATTGCGGTAATGATTAACGGAGTTCCACAGAATGATATGGAAAATGGTTGGGTCTATTGGTCTAACTGGGATGGTGTAGCAGATGTTGCACAATCCATCCAGATGCAACGTGGATTAAGTGCTGTTAATTTAGCTGCACCTTCTATTGGTGGAACTATGAACATCATAACAGATCCTGCTGCTCTTGAAAAGGGTGGTAAATACAAACAGGAAGTTGGAGCAGGTGGATTCCTGAAATCAACTTTCAATTACAACACTGGGTTGGTAGCGGACAAGTTCGCTTTCAGTTTTACTGGTGTTAGAAAGACAGGTGATGGTGTCATAGACAAGACGTGGACAGATGCTTGGGCATATTACTTTGGTGCAAGTTACGCACTGAATGAAAAGAACCGATTCGAATTATATGCAGTCGGTGCACCACAACGTCATGGTCAGAATCTATACAAACAGAATCTTGGCGCATACGATGCCGAGT
>CALBXV010000366.1 GCA_937890045.1 uncultured archaeon | reverse complement strand
CTGAAAAACCCATAGAAGCTACTATGCCAGTTGCTTTAGAAAAAAACTTTGTGTTAGTAACTTTGTTTATTAATGTATATATTTGTGCTAGTACCATATTTGCTCCCCAACTTGTAATTATAATTAGTATTATTATATGATAAATATTTGATATTGGCATTGCAAATAAAATTGATGAAAATGAAATTATAATTGCTAGTAAAACAATTTTGTTCGCTTCTCCTATCTTCTTAATTATCTGACCTCCTATTATTGCAGCAGGTATTGTTACAAAAATAAATATTGACATTAAATATCCTATATTCTCTTTAGTTATTAATAGTCCTTCTTCTAGATATGCAGGTAACCAAGTTATTAATGCGTATACTTGAAATAAAAGTGTAAAATTCATTATACCTACTAATATTATTCCAAACCATGAATTCTTTTTATTTTTTAATTCAATATCTTTTTCTATTTTCTCTTTAATTTTCTGAACACATATAATGAATAATACTGAAATTACTAAAGCGCTAATTCCTGATATGAAAAAAATGTAATTTATTCCATATATTATAACAATTCTGCTAGCGCTAAATACTGATAACATTGCTCCTACTGAAAGAAAAGAACTAAGACCACTATATGCTACAGCTATCTCTTTATTATCAAAATATGATTTTAATAATAATATTGATGACGTCCATATCATAGCTGTTCCTATGCCTACTAATCCTCTTAGTAATATTATTACATTGTATGTACTACTTACTGAAATTGTTAGATGAGCAATAGCTATGAATAATATTCCTAAAAATACTGATTTTCTAGCTCCAATCTTAGTTGATAGATATCCACTTATCACTCCACCTATAGTATACATTACTCCATATGACCCCATGGCTAATGAAGCATAACTATAATTTATTCCAAATATGCTCATGAAATCTATTATAAGTGGAGGAACTAGCATTACATTATAAAATCCTACTAGACTACATGACCAAATTAATATGGCGTCTAACCATTTTCTATTAATCAATGTCATCTATTTCCTGTTTTATAAAAAATTTATGCACGCCACCAATCAAAAGATATGAATTTAACATCTTTGCTTTTTAGATCTGGTATTGCTAGTGTAAATTGTTTCTTAACTGTTGTAGCTAGTCTACCTGAAAGAACTACTTCTGTTGCAGTTATTTTATCTTCTTCTTTTTTTACTTCAATTAAATATGGTGCATGATCTATTCCTGGACCATGTTTATATACTGCAAAATCGCATCCAAATTTTATTCCTGGGCATACAATTAATTTTTTTTCTCTTAAATTAGAATAAACTAAAAATTTTTCTTTAAAATCTATATACTGCTCTTTGCAAATATCTAAAATTTTTCTATTACTTATTTTATTAGTTATTTTTTCTTTATAGATGTTTAATTTCTTTTTTTTTGATAAGTAATATGTTTCTATTAAATCAAGTATTAATGGAACTTCGAAAGTCAGGTCTTTGGGTTTTGATATTCCAAGTGGTTTTCCATAAAAACCGTTTTTAAATAATAATCTTGAATCTTCTAAATTCCATATGACAATTCTATTGTGAATTAATTCTCCACTAATTTTTCTATCTAGCATTATTTTTATAACCCTAAAGCTAATATAGCTATAGAATCTGTGGTTCTTAAAATTTGATCAAAGCCATTTTCAATTGAATCTAATACATCCTTTATAATTATTAATTCTTTGACTGATTCCACTTTATTAATTACTTGTGGTGCTAATTTTCTATATTTTGCATCAACATCTTTTTCTAATTTCTGTATACTATTAGTTAAATCAATTGAATGATGTGGATTAATTGCTAAGGCTCTTATTATCTCATTTAATCTATATGTTCCCTCTATTAACATCTCCATTAAACTATCAAAATCTTTATCCAATTTTATTTTATTAAGTGTTTTAAAATTTACGTGCGATATTCTAAAACTGATACTTGTTATATATCCTGATATTTCCTCAATATTATATGATGCTCTAAGAAAATCTTCTCTATGTAATACCATATCTCCTATTTCTGATAATTCTCTAGTTAATAATCTTCTATTTGATTCAACTTTATCTTCTAATTTGCCTATTTTACTGAAATTTTCTTCCAAATTTTTAGTGTTGTTTTTTACGCTTTCATATATTCTATTTAATCCTCTAGCTGATTCAAGTACATTATGCATTTCATCCTGTAGTATTGTTATAGTCTTTCGTTTTGCTTGTGATTCAATTTCTTCGTTAAACATTATTTTTTTATTCACTTATAAGATGTAATTTAATAAATATAGAAGTTATATTGTCTTATTAAAGCTATATCCTTTAAACTACATATTTTTCTAATGTAGTTATTATAACCTATTTAATTATTCTGACTATTGAATATTTTTATTATGTCATTCACAGTTGTACTATCTTCTGCAGTTTTATCAAAACGTATTTTTTTATTAAATTTTGGGAATCTTATTGCTAATCCAACATCTTTTTTAAAATAATCTATTCCAACAGTATGAACAGGGCTTAATGTTATTTCTGACCCAATTATCTCTAATACTATCTTTGGAGTGAACCACACATCTGTTACTATCTTTGTTTTTACATTTTTTGGTTTATATTTTACTATATGTTTATTTACTAAATTTGTTATCTCATTTAAATTATTGTCTGTAAATCCACTTCCTACTTTACAAATACTGTAAAAATTATTGTCATTATTGTCATATGCTGCAAGTAAATATGTTCCATATTTACCTGTTCGTCTTCCTTTACCGTATAAAGCTCCAATTATTGTTA
>CALBXV010000365.1 GCA_937890045.1 uncultured archaeon | reverse complement strand
TCTACAACTGTATCCATTCCTCTGAACATCTGTAATAGAATCGTTTACTGAAAAACTAATTGCACTCCCATCTGTTGACGAAGAAGATGCTTTTTGAGCAAATGTTAATAATTCTTTAGGGACACTTGCTGCTACAAACTTCTGTGCAGATACGATGAAATCATCGGATGCCCCATGAGCTGTTACTCCTGTGATAGAAACTATCTCAGTTGATATATTTGTTGTTGCCATATTTATTCCAGTTCAAAAGTCAGGGAAGAGTAACCACCTTCATAAAAAAGGAGGAAAATAAAAGCAGTTTCTCCCCCTGACAAGTATTTAAAATAGTAGTATAGGGAAGTATCGAGCCTCCCTATACTTGAATCTTTATATCGTGCTATTACCTCACGACTTTCAGATTTTAACGAACTTCACTAACCTGCGTTAATCACTGCAACACTAGCTGGGTTTGCATGAACAGTTGTTAATACACAACTTGCACACCAAGCTTTATCGTCAACAGCTGTAAACACAACGTAGTCACCAGATGTTCCGCCAAGAGTCGCGCTATTACTTACAAAGTCAAAGTTGTCATAGCTACCTGGGGTTGCAACAGCAGTCGCATAGGGGACGTCTTGAATTTCTGATTGGTCTTCAGTGGTTGAAATCAACCTGACTTGACCAAAGAAACACTCTCCACTAGCGGCTACCACTGTCATTCCAGCTGTAGCGTCGATGCCAATTATAACTCTAAATTGTAGCCCAGCTTCAGCAGAAGGCAACGTTAGCTCAACGTTTGCAACGTTCATAAGAACAGTAGTACCTGATTGAGATGCAGTCAACGTTGTTGCAGCATCCAATATGATAGCACTACTTTTCCCACGATCAATCGCATTGTCCGCTTTGTTTTGACCATACATAGGATTAGCCATTATCTATAGCTCCTATTAAGACCAATAAGCGTGGGCTTCAGGCATTTGCCATTCCATCCCAGCTTCAGTCTGGATTAGGTCAACTCTGCGGTCAACGCCACTATTCTCAAGCGTTTGAACTCCAACATAGATAGAAGTATCACGATTTAAACCGTTACCAACAAGAGGTCTGTATGCACAGTATCTCATGTTGACTCCAATAAGTTTAATCGAGGACTTATCTAAGTGAATATTACGTACAACTCTCATGTCACCATAAGGAGTACTAATAACGTTAATATCAACACCAAATGCTTTGGTTTTACCAGTTAAAGCCATATTAGCTCTACCGTAACCAGCATCATCAGGTTGTGAATTTCCAGGTCCAATCATACCAAGATTGTTAGCCATATATCCACTGAGCTTATGCAACCAATTATAAGTTGCAGTATCACAGAAGAATACAGTAGCGTTAGCATTGTTGTAACGAGGATCAAGGAATTTGCTTAAATCATCAAGAAAATCATCTTGAGTCTTAGTAGCATGTGTCAATGAGAAAACATTTCCATAACTGGAAACGAAATCAATTGCTCCTTGAGTATATTGAACATCGCTTACAGAGGCTTGTGAGCCAAATAATAAAGCAGTTTCAATATCCCACTTGTGTTCAATCAGCTTTTCACGCCAAATTCGAGCGAACTCATTCGGTTCATACTTTAGTACGGTAGCACGAGTCGTGTTATCCATAGCTATAGCAGTTTTGAAAATCTGAGTCAGGCCAAAACCAGTCGTAAAAGGTTGATCTTTCCAAGTTTCAGGGTATCCAGTACCTTGGCCATGAGCACTACCTACAACGTAAGTTCTAAATAGTTCTAATGTATCAGAAATGCTTTGGTCGTGAACAGCTGCGTCAGCTTCAGCTTTGCCCCAACCAACATCGTCATTATGCCATCCAGCTAAGTAGACATAACCACTTGCGGCTGCTTTTACAACTTCGCACTCTAACAGTACACATTCCCTACTATCTTTAGTAAGAGAACCTGTTACAGTTTTAATTCGACCAAGGATATATCCTCCAGCAGCGGCACTTCCAGAGCCTCCACCATCAGAACTTGACAACGGCACTCTAATTACCTGATCTGGTAAGAAGAAAGCGGGTCTTGTACCTGAGGCACCAACGTCGATTTTGCCTGTTGATTGTCCCTGAACGTTTTGCATATTTCCAGCAGATTCATAGTCAGTTGACATATAAACCTTGAAAATATCTCCAGTTGAAGCAGCGGCAGGAGTGCCACCATCATTATACATAGTAAAATCAGCGTCACCATTGGTGCCACCTAATACATCTGTATTATCATCTTCGATCCAACCTGAGACGTAAGCATAACGTTTATGGTAAGAAGGTCGTCTTTCAGTAAACTTGAACTCTGGATCGTCAGTTGGCTTCTTAGCTATTTTAGATACGAATCTAAAGAAAGGGTCCTGTGCGATGGCTAATTCAGAGACACGGTCTCCAAAATTATACCTTCGCCTAAGATCACCAGTATCTTTAGATGTACCATCAGACCAAGACGCAACATCAGAATAGGTTCCAAGTGTAAAAATATCAGACATTTATTTACCTTTAAGTTAACAATTAAGACTTTTAATTATTATAAACTAAAAGCCTGTTCCATTTCCTTATCTATATCTATGAGTGAGTTAAACACTCGGTCGTCATTCGACCCAGGAGATGAACTACCACTAGAGCCTGATGAAGCTGCTGAAGAAGGTTTTTCACGAACTTTCTTCATTTGATCCATCATCTCGCCTTTTGTATTCTGAGCTATTTTATTATCCTTCTTGCCTTTATTCATCAAGTAATAAATATCATCGTAAGTTAGAGGCCTCGATTGTGCAAATTGCACAACTTGTTGAAACTGATCATCGCTTAGTTGATGTCTACTACGAAAGTCCTGTTCCGCAGAAATGCGTTGACTTTCTTCTTTTGACTTCTCGGCAAACTGACCAAGACGTTTTTGTACTACACCATCAATGGTGGAATTCAATAACTTTCCTGAGTCAGAATCGGGATTATCAACAGCTTCGTCATAATCAAAGACGAAGTCTTCGTCTAGTCCTAGTCTTTCCTTGAGATTTCCAGGTGTTGAACCTCCGCCCTCATAATATCCCTTAATATGAGATATTAAATTAGGGTCTTCTCTCATGTCATCTAAGATAGGCGCATAAGGCTCAAGTTCATCCAGTCTGCCTTTCAGCTTCGTGGCCTCTCTGCTTGAATCCTTATACCTTTTTTCGTAATTGTGACCTTGTTTATCGACTGATTCTTCGCGAGGGCTATTGCTAGCCGTTACGCTGTCGCGCTGGACGGTCTCCCCAGCACTGTCTAGTACAGCACCATTGACTTGTCTATCTAACTCATTAAAGAAGTCAGATGAAGACATTTCTTGAGTTTCGGAGCTGTTATCTTCTAACAGGTTATCGTTTTGCTCTTGTTGCAGTGCCATAATGTACCTCCATTAATTTAACTGCGTTTAGTTATACCTTTCAACTAGTATTTTCTGTTGTTTTTGATTCATTTTTCATTAAGCTACGTAAATACTTTTGCTGAGCTTCAGTCTCAAGTACATCTTTCCTCACTTCAGTATCAGCTGTTCTAACTTTATCTTTTATTCCAGCTTGGACAACTTGTCTTGACAGTGTCTCAATAGTACCATCACGATCTTTCAGCTCTTCAGTAATTTCCTCTAATTGCTGCTTAAGTTGAGCATATACACTTTTCCTGCGTATAATCTGCTCTTTATTTCTTATATCTGTTTCAGCTAACATTGCTATATCATCAATAAGTCCTGATTGGAACCACCTAAAGTATTCTTCAATCAAAGCCCATCTGTTAACTGGTTGTGTAGAACCTCCAACATATCTTACATCAAATTTACTTGAAGCATAATCATTCCACCTATTCATTACATCACCAAAATCATTATATATAGGAACGTTAATTTCAATATTCTTTTCACCATGTCCGCCTGCTTCAGGCTGAACTATCCTAAATACTTTGTGAGCCGTATATGTATTCTGAGCTGTTTCCATAAAGATTTTACCTAAATGTTCTAACGCAGGTTCCATTATAGTCTGACTCCAAGCTTTTATTCTCCTAGTACCATACTCATCTAAAGCGAGCATTCCTCTATATGTTTCATGCTTTTCAGATTCTACACCTTGCATAGCCCCTGGTATTCCTGATATATATTCTATATCTTGTTTTCCCTGTTGAGTTATACTAAAGAAAGCTGAGTTAAGAGGCAAAGGTTGTACTGGGGTTGGAGGAGTAAATCCTTGTCTAAATTTTAATAAAGCACCTGGTGAAGATGAATATTTCTCCCATTCATCCTCAGGTACTGATCCTTCTTCATAAAGCCATCTTAGATTAGAACTTAAATTAGCATTATGAAGCATTATCTGATGAGATTTATTTATTTCTTGCTGTTTACCTACAAGAGGAGTAACTGCACTCATAGCATATGGAGTTCCTGTATAAGTATATGGAAATGGAACTATTGGATAATCAGTATTAGCTAAATAATACTCATATAACAAAGTGTCACCTACGACACACGTAACTTTAACTCTTGTATCGTGAAATTTTACTAAATCAACAACCGCAGCTGCAAAATCTTCATTATTTATAAGAGTTTTATACTCATCCTCACTAACAACCTTATTTTCAACTTTAGATACTTCCTCTGTAACCTGAGCTTCCATAGCTGCTTGCTGAGATTCTATTGCTTGCTGAGTTTCTTTCTGAAGTTTCTCTAATTCAAGCATAGCCCTCGACTCAATAATCTCACCATTATCTAAGGCCATTCTAATCCCAAGTTCTTTTTCCTCGGCTGCAACAGTTAATTCTTTTACAATAGAGTCCATTCTTTCTTCGACCATACCATTAATACGATCCATTTCATCAGGACTTGGAGGAACTTTCATAAATATATTATAAAATGGTAGTTTTTCTCTTGCGTACAATTCATAAAAATCTATAATATCATCTTCTTTACCATCAGGTAAATAAGCTCTTGAACCCATATCTTCAAATTGAACACTTTCAGATGAAGCTATATCCCTTAAACTAGCAGAACCAAATTGGTTAACCGAACCTGACGCTTTCTTTATCTTAGCTTTATGGTCCGGGAGTAAATTGATTAAATGACTCTTAGGTAAATCTTTCTTTACTACAATATAAGACGCATCTCTGAATAGAAAATCACGACTCATGGGATCAACATATACATCAAAAGGTTCAATACGTTTAAAAACAACTTCTCCCATACCTCTATCTTTATCAGCATCAATATCAACCATCATATATCCAATACCTTTAGTAAAGGAATCTTGGACTACTTGTGAAAATAGAGACTTACCATTTGATATATACCAACAATAAGAAGCTATATCAGAGTGAACAGCCGCTATATCAACATCAGAACCTTCAGTTCCTACAGCCTGCCACCTCGGACTATTTGCAGTTACAAAGAACTTCATCATCTCAACAGCAGGAGTTATCCTATTAATAATAAAATCAGGCATCCCAGCTTCTTGTAAATCATCTTTTTCCTGAGCTGTTAACTGGTCATTAAGATAAAAGTCATATCCCCTTTGATTAATACTTCTCCATTTTTGCCTTTCATTAGATGCAGCTTTCTGCCACAGTTCTCTAACTGATTCAGCTTTCTTCTTATTGCTTAATCTAGGCAT
>CALBXV010000364.1 GCA_937890045.1 uncultured archaeon | reverse complement strand
ATCTTACTTCTTTAATTACTCCTCTTCTCTCAAGTTCTAACCAAGGACTGACATTTGCATAATGTTCATATTCTGTTATAACTACATTATCTGTCTCTTTCATTGTTTTACCTAATGTATAACTTAAATGAAAGAATAATCCAGTTGCTGATTCACCTGTAATTATAGATTCTTTATGTTCAGCATTTAGAAGATCTTGTACTCCTTTTCTTCCTTCATCAATTACTTCTTCATTTTTTTGTGATTCCCATGATGTTGCACCAACATTTGGAAAATAATCCAAAATAACTTTTGCTTCGGCATCTGCTACAGTTTTTAATACTAAAGATCCAGCTGCGTTATCTAAGAATATTCTTTTTCTTCCATTTACATCACTTCCAGCTCTTGGAAACTTTGATCGTATTTCATTTAATAATGTGTTTTCTGAAGTCATTTTTCATCGTAATTTATTTATTAGTTCCGAATACATTTTGATGGTTTTTATATAGAATTCTCTCAGCTATTTGATAAGCTTCATTTTCATCTATCGAACCAAAATTCATATATTTGTCTAGTGCTTCACTTAATGCTCGTTTAAATATTTTAACACTTAGCCAGTGACCTTCAGGTATTGCACCTGCGTCTGAACCATATAATACTTTAGATGTAGGACCCATTTCTAGTACTCCTAATAATTTGTTTGCTAAATTAGCATGTGAATAAGGGGTGTATACTGAAAAATCAACGTATATATTTTCAAAACATGATGATAACCAACCAGCGGCTTCTGAATCTGGATAACCCCCATGTATTAATACAAGTTTAATTTTCCTAGTATTTTCTTCTTTTAATAAAGGCATTAAGTTTAATGGACTGACTTTTTTTATAACACAATCCACATCACCATATCCTGTATGAATTACAAAAGGTATCTTAAATTTATTACAATTTTCTATAGACATATGTATTGCATAATCTCTAAGTCTCTTAATATCGAAATGATGTTCTCTAGTCCACGCATCATTTTCTTTACAAGTATTGAAGTCTGTTTTAGCTTCAGAACTTGTAGGATTTTCTATTTCTAATCCTGTTCTATAAGCTATTATACGTTTTATAGCCATTACTCCTTGATTTTTTACTCTATCTTCTACTTCTTCATGGAAGTTAGATTCAAATTCTTCAAATGTGCTTGATCTATCTATTGTTTCTTTTAATAATGGCTCTAACCTTGTTTTTCTTCGAGTAGTAATTTGAGTTAAATCACTAAAGGCGTTTAAATCAAATTTTGCTAAAGCGTGTGATACAGCTACTTCTGAATAACCATCATCTATTATTATTCCTTCTAATCTAGCATCTGCATATAATTCTCTTATGTATTTTTTGTAATCTGTTGATCGAGAGTTTCTTATTTTAACAATCTCCTTTGGGTTTGGATTACATCTTAAATATTTTCCCATTTCTTTAATGAAATGCATATATAAAATTTGTAATTCAGGATCTTTTTCGCTTGCAAAATACATTTGTTTTGGTAAATTTTCTACATTTAATTTTTGTGTTTCACTGGTGAAACTATGTGCGTGGGTATCTATTGCGGGTATATTATAAAAATCTAACATTTATCCTCTAAATATGTTATACTAATCTAAATAGTTAAAAACTTTAATGTTATATTGTAATAATTGAATCATAATGTCATATAAATTATATTCAATTCCTGAAATTAATCAGGAAAAATTATTGGAAATATATGAGTCTATGTATAGAATTCGTGTATTTGAAGATAGAATAAAAATTGAATTTGAAGCAGGTAAACTTCCTGGGTTTGTTCATTTATATGTTGGACAAGAATCAACTGCTGTTGGTGTCTGTGTAAATCTAAGAGTAGATGATGTAGTAGGAAGTACACATCGTGGACATGGGCATTCAATTGCTAAAGGTGTTGCTGTTAAAGAAATGTTTGCTGAGTTGCAGGGTTCTGTAGAAGGATTATGTAAAGGTAAAGGTGGTTCTATGCATGTTACTGATCTTAGTAAAGGTATGCTTGGTGCTAATGCTGTTGTTGGCGCTTCAATACCAACAGCTACTGGTGCTGGACTCGCTTTTCAATATCAAAAGAAAGACAATGTTAGTATATGTTTTTTTGGTGATGGCGCTTCTAATCAGGGTACTTTTCATGAATCTATTAATTTAGCCGCTATTTGGAAATTACCTGTTATTTATGTATGTGATAATAATCGTTTTGCTGAACAAACACCTTCTAAATATCACTTATCATGTAAACATGTTTCAGATCGTGCTGCTTCTTATGATATTCCAGGATTACTAGTTGATACTTCTGACGTATTACAAGTTTATTCTGCAGCTAAATTTGCTGTTGACCGTGCAAGAAAAGGTGATGGTCCAACATTAATTGATAGCAGTGGTCAAAGAAAATATGGTCATTTTGTAGGTGATTCTCAAAGATATAAAACTGAAGAAGAAAAAGCAAATTTTGATAAATATGATCCTATACTTAAGTATAAAAATAATCTATTAAATTCAAATGCTGTTAGCGATAAACAAATTTCAGATATAGAATCACAAATTAATGTTGAAATAGATGAAGGATGGAAATTTGGACAACAAGCTAAGCCACCTGAGGCTCATGAAGTATACGATGATGTATATGTTAGTTATAAGTGATTATTATGAGTAGAATTATAACTTTTAGACAAGCGTTAAATGAAGCTCTTGTTAATGAGATGGAAAGAGATTCTAAAGTGATTTTATTAGGTGAAGATATAGCTGGTGGTGCTGGCATAGAACATCTAGACGGTGATGAATGTGAAGGAGGATCAATGGGCGCTACTAAAGGTCTAGTTAAAAAATTTGGTCGCAATAGAGTTATAGACACTCCTATATCTGAATCTGGCTATACTGGAGCTGCTCTTGGTGCAGCTATGTGTGGATTAAGACCAGTGTCTGAACTTCAATTTGCTAATTTCTTTGGTTGTGCAATGGATCAAATTTATAATAATATAGCTAAAATGAGATATATGTCTGGTGGTCAAGCTAATGCACCTCTTGTTATTCGAATGCCTAATGGATGTGGATGGAGTGCTGCTGGTCAACATTCAGATGCTATTTACTCTATGATGGCTCATATTCCTGGAATCAAAACAATAGTTCCATCTACTCCATATGATTGTAAAGGATTAATGATCTCTGCTATTAGAGATGATGATCCTGTATGTTTCTTTGAACATATTACATTATATGAGACAAAGGGTGAAGCTCCTGAAGAAGAATATACAATACCAATTGGTAAAGCTGATGTTAAACGTGAAGGTAAAGATGTAACTGTTGTTGCTATACAAAAGATGGTCTTACATGCACTTGAAGTAGCTGATAAATGTGCTAAAGATGGTGTGGAACTTGAAGTTATCGATCCTAGAACATTGTCTCCATTAGATACAGATACTATAATTAATTCTGTTAAAAAAACACAT
>CALBXV010000363.1 GCA_937890045.1 uncultured archaeon | reverse complement strand
TAAAAAAAGGCTTGACTTATATAGCTTTTTAGTGTTATATTTAGGTATAAGAAATGAGAGATAAATCTCAAATTAACAAATTAAAAGGTTATAAATTATGGAACGAGAATTACATTTAGTACAAGACGCATTAGAATCATTTTGTGTTTTTAAATTAACAGAATTATCTGAAAAGGATAATCTATCACAAACTAACGATTCTGATAAAAAATTCCTCACGTACAAAAAGTACTGTGATGATAGAAATATCAACCCGTCTACAGATAGGGATGGTAAGAAGTATTACGATATGTATAACGAATTTCTACCGAAGTTTTGGGAAAATCTGAAAGAAAAATACCCTAACTTAAAATTCAATTTCCTTGATGTTGAGAAGGATTTTAGAAACCTAAATAAGAAGGGGGATTTCGTTATAGAAATCGAGTCCATAACTGATTCAGTTTCCGTTTCATTAAAGGCGTATAAAAAGAGTATTAACAGAATACAAGTTTGTAGTGGAACTTTTAATTCATTCATCACAAACTTTCTATTTGAGAAAGATGGTGTTGGGATGTTTAAGACTAGAGATGGTATTAGGTTTAAAGGTAGTAAAATTGTAGATCGGGATAGGGAAATTAAGAAGTTGGGTTTGGATGGTATGTTACCTACATTACACGAAGTGGATAAAATTAATCTAGAAGTAAAAGAACTCTTTGTTTATAGTGAGAAAGCCAAGTGGTATCAAAACATAAAGGGGGAGTGGGAAAACGGACATTATAAGTATGGTCACAGGGCCCTTGACTTAATATTACCACTTCTTCGTGAGCATTTCACTAATGAACAGATCAAAGACAGAATAATCGAAATGATTGGTTTTGGTGGTGAGGAAGAGTTACTATTATTAGATCCCAAGAAGATGATTGATAGTATTACAAATAATAGATTTCAGGAATTAATAGAAAAGGTTAGATCTAATTCCACAATGATATATCGTAAACACGGTAAGAGTATCTTGTTTGAGTTCATTGATGAAGATGGAAATGTAATATTGGGCGTGGAAGTACCATTCTGTTTACATAAGAATGGTGGGTGGTTTCTACCTAAAGATAAAAAAGGAAGATTCTATCCAAAAGAAAATATGTTCTTAGAGTATGGACAAAGACGACCCACGAAATCTAAGGCAATAAATACATCCATCAACACTTATGTGAACCTTAGCAAGACGGGAATATTTAAGTGAAATTTAGAAACGTAGTAGGGAATCCACCTTTTCAAGATATTGCCAAACGAGGAAAAACTCAACACAAAATATGGATTGATTTTACCATGCAAAGTTTTAATACTTTATTAGAAGATGATGGTAATTTTGGATGGGTAACACCAAATAGTTTTTCGAGTCCAAGTAATAAGGTATTGAATTTATTTAGAGATTACGAGGTAAAGGAATTACATCTTGATACTGGTAAATATTTTCTTGATGTTGGTTCTACATTTAGTAATTATACTATTATTAAAACTAAGGGGAGGGGAAATACTCTTGTGTATAAAGATGGTTCTATATTTAATGTAACTTTAGATAAAAGTTTATTTTATTTACCAAATGATTTTTGTGATGAATCATATTCTATACATAGAAAAGTTATTTTTAATACACCAGATAAACTTGATGTTAGAAAAGATTATGTTACTTGTCATAATATTTTATTAAAGAAATCTGATACTCTTAGTAAAACTGAAACAGATACTCATATTTATCCTGTATTCCACACAAATCCCCAGAAATGGTTTTCATCAATAAAACAAGATTTTTCTGATATGAAAAAAGTTATGTGGACACGAAGTGGATACACTAAACCGTTTTATAATAATGGAACTATGGGATGTACTGATATGGGATATTATGTTTTGGTAGAAGATGATAAACAAGGTAAAATTTTACAAGATAATCTTAATACAGAATTATTCCAATATATTTTTAAAACCGCTAAATGGTCTGGGTTTGGAAATGAAAAAGTATTTTCAGCGTTACCTAAAATGCCAGTAGATAAAAAGTTGTCCAATGAAGAAATGTATGATTTCTTTTCTTTAACAAATAATGAGATTGATTATATAAAATCTTTTAGTAATAAAAAAATTGTTGGTAATAGTAATCTTAAAAAAATAATTAAATCAAATACAAGAGTTAAATTTTTAGGTGAGGTTTTTACACCACAAGTATTAGTGATTATAATATTAGATTCATTTCCACAAGAAGAATTTACATCTAATCAGAAGTTTTTAGATCCGGCATGTGGTAATGGTAATTTTTTGGTAGAGATAGTTAGACGGAAAAAAGGATTGGGTATATCAGATAGTAAAAATGCAAGTACTATATACGGAGTTGATATTATGGAAGATAATGTATTAGAATGTAAAAAAAGAATATTAGATATAATAGGTTATACTAATGAACATAGAAATATTTTAGATAAGAATATAGTTTGTGAAAATGGTTTGGAATATGATTATAGTTTTAGTGAGTCTGTTGGAGTAGAACAATATTTTTAGCAAAATAAATGTGATATGGCACATAAGGATTATAAAGATGAAAAATAACGCACATAGAAAAGAAGCAAAACTTGGTATTGAATTTGAGAAAAGAATGAAGCCCATATTAGTAAAGAATGGTTTTATTTATATAGACGGAAAAGGAAAAAAGACATCAGCAGGTAAAAAATATCGTTTTTCATTCAAATACATAAAAGGTTTAGAGCAGTATCCTGGCAATCTTCATTGGGATTTTGTTTATGAGGCAGATGAATATCCAATTTTTGTAGATTGTAAATCTACAAGTATATCACATAAAGACCATAAAGATATTTTGATTAAATCTGTGGCATGTAAAAGTAAGTTTCCAGAGTGTAAAATAAAACTGATATATTATAAATTTAATAATTCTAAAAGTGAAAATAGAAAATACGCTAGAACTCTTGTTGAAAATGGGATGATAGATCTGATTGTAAAGAGTGAAAAAGAATTATTATCAAATCCTAAAATATTAATTGATGGTGAAGATAAAGATATTGGAATAGGAAAATTTTTTTAGCAAAATAAATGTGATGTTTTTGAAATTTGATAATATATATTATATGAATAAAGAATTGTCGCTCAATTGAGGACAATAACAGGTAGAACATTAAGGTCTAAATAGAGTTAATGTTCAATAGTTGACTAAACAGTAACTAAATAGGAGAAATAAAATGACTAAAGTTGCTTTTCGTACAGGCATCCCTTTTTTCGATAGGGATGATTTTTTAACCCCATTTGATAAAATGTTTGACGCTATGGTGGAGACCCAGTTTCCGGAAGTTGTCAAATCAGTTGGTGTAAAACCATATGCAGGTTCAGCATACCCAAAGGTTAACGTATATGAATACGATGACAAGATTGGTATTGTTGCTGAGATTCCTGGGTTGGACAAAAAACAACTCACAGTAGAAGTTGAAGAAGGTGTTTTAACTATTGCTGGTGATAAACATGGTTCTTTTGAAGACGAAGGTGCCAAAGTTCTTCGCCGTGAATTGAAACAATCTTCATTCAAGCGTTCTTTTGAACTTGGTGAATTGTTAGATGGTGATAACATTGCAGCAAACTTCAAAGATGGGATCTTATCTATTAGTATTCCGAAATCAGAGCCCGAGAAGCCGAAAAGAACATACGTTAAAATTGCATAATAATGCAAATCATCACAGTTAATGATGATAAGTATGTTGTTCGTGGAACGGTGTCGGCTGAAGTTCTAAATCAGGTTACAACTAAACAATTAAAAGAACAGTGGAATGCTGATGCCGTTCTTCGGAACGGCGATACTTTGTATTTGGTTAATAAGATTGTTGATGCTGAATATGGAGATATAAATTGATAATAAAATACTTAATGATATTTATTATTGACTAAGTGGATAAAAAAATGGAAATAAACGAATTAAATGAATTTTTAAAAAGATTGGTGGAAGGAGATTTTGGAGAGGTCCACGAAGATTCTGGTAGTATGCTTATTAGAGTTGCTCCAGATGTTGTAGAACATTTAATGGAACTTGGGTCCATTCCAGATACACCTTATTTAATGCAATCTGATGAAGGAGAGGCATTATTTCTTTGGATGAATAGAGATAAAATACCACAAGCTTAGTGAATGAAAATAAGTTACAGCATATCAGAAAGAATAAGTTAAATCAGAAAATAAAATATCTCAAGTTGGAGTTAGAAGAAACTAATTTAATTTTTCAAGATTGTCTTGCTCAATTTTATAGAGATTTCTCGGAATATGAAAAAGAGAAACCAAAAAAATCTTCGTTTAAACGAGAAGTAGAATTTGATATTCCAAAAGAAAGAATTAAAAGTATTTTCAGAAGGATTTCACTTCATACTCATCCTGATGCATTAATTAAAAAAAAATTTTCAAAAGAAAAACATGATGAGAGAGTAAAACTTTATAAAAAAGCTAATAATGCTCAAACGAAAAATGATTTAGACGAACTTATGAAAATTGCGGAAGAATTGGAAATAGAAATTCCCAAAGAAGATGATATACCATATTTAGAAGAAATGGTTCAGACGATTGTAACTAAAATTCAGGAAATACAAAAAACTTATGCTTGGATTTGGAGACATACTGAAGAAGATAGTAAAGAGCTATTAAAAGAGAAAATCATTGAAACTCTTGGGAAATAGAGTATATATTATAGTTATTATAAATAAATAAAGGATACATTAGTATGAGATATAAAAATAAGGTATTAAAGGATGCGGAAAGTGCTATAGTTGTAGTGGAAAGTTTAAGACACACAGTTAATAGTGGTGGATTGAGTAGGGAAGAAGCACTTACTGTATTGGATAACCTTGAAGATAAACTACAATACATAGTTGATGCTGTGGAGTTGGAAGTAGATGAATCTCACGCGGAATTAGGAGTAGATACTTTAACATAAACGGAGAACGTATGTGGAACAAAGTAAATTATTTCCCTACATAGTAGGGATTGCCGCCTTATTTATAGCAGGAAGTGCAGCATTCTTTTCAGTATTTGGATTATCTAAATTATTTGCAGGTGCGATGATACCAGTAATTATTATGGCAAGTAGTTTGGAAATTGGAAAGCTCGTTTCAGCGTCTTTTCTATATAGATATTGGACTAAGATAACTGGATGGTTAAAAATTTATATGACTGTTGGGGTTGTTACATTAGTATTCATTACAAGTGCTGGTATTTTTGGATTCTTATCTAATGCCTATCAAGGAGCTACAATAGACTTCGAGAAACAATCCGCGACATTACTTTATAAAGAAGATAGGTTAGAACAATTAGAAGAAGATAAGAGTTATCTTAAAGATGAGTTAGAACTATCAGTTAAAGCATTACCTGACAACTATCCTACAGCCAAGAGAAAATTAAGAGAAGAATATAATCCAAAAATATTTGCACTTAACGATCAGATATTAGGAATCAAGCAAGATATTAGTGATTTGAAAGTTGGGTTGGTAGAAACTGGTGTAGATGTAGGTCCAGCTATTTATTTAGCGCGAGCATTTGAAACAGATATAGATACGGTTGTGAAGTTCTTTATCTTTATTCTTATTTTTGTGTTTGATCCTATGGCAGTATCTTTAGTTATAGCATATAATATAGTAATGTTGGATGGAGTAGTAGTAACTAAAAAGAAGAGAGAAAAGCAATTGGATAAGTGGTGGAAAGTATATGGAGAAAAGAAACCTTTAATAACAAAGGTAATTAAGGAAACTGTGAAACCAGTGCCAGTTGTAGAAGAAAAGGTAGAGGAAAAGGTAGAGGAAAAAGTTGAAGAGCCAGTTCCATTTGTTCCCGAACCAATACCAGGAAAGGGCGGGAGAAGATAAAAAATATATGAGAATATTGGTTACAGGTGGGGCAGGTTTTATAGGTTCTAATTTCATTAAGTATATCTTATCTAAATATGATTATACGATAGTCAATTATGACAATCTTACTTATGCAGGCAATTTACAGAATCTTAGAACAATAGAGAACAATTCAAATTATCATTTTGTTCTGGGTGATATCAGAAACGATCCAATTTTAATTAATACTGTATGTGATTATGGAGTAGATACAATTGTCAATTTTGCGGCAGAAACTCATGTAGATAGAAGCATTGATGATCCAGAAGTCTTTGTAAAAAGTAATGTAAATGGTACATACAATTTGGTAAGTCTTTTTTTTGAAGACTTTGGTATTCAGAAATATATTCAAATATCAACTGATGAAGTGTATGGAGAATTGACTGATAGTACATCTAAATTTACAGAAGAAACTCCCATTGAACCAAACAGTCCATATTCTGCAACTAAAGCATCTGCAGACTTGATTTGTAGGTCGTTCTTTGAAACATATGGATTTCCAATAATCATAACACGATGCTCTAACAATTATGGCGAAGATCAGTATCCAGAGAAGTTGATTCCATTAATGATAGATAATGCAATCAATGATGAGAAGCTCCCTGTTTATGGAAGTGGAGATAATGTAAGAGATTGGATTCACGTATTGGATCATTGTGAAGCTATAGATACAGTATTACACAAAGGAAGGAACGGGGAGGTATACAATATAGGTGGTAATTGCGAGAAAACGAACTTAGAAATAATTGAAATTATATTGAAAGAACTTGGTAAATCTAAAGACTTAATTGAGTTTGTAGAAGATAGACCAGGACATGATTGGAGATATGCTATGGATATATCCAAGATACAGAACGAGTTAGGATGGACACCTAAGATTTCACTTGAAGATGGATTGCGTAAACTGATAAAAGGGAGAACATCGAATGTTTGAACCAAATCTAACTTACCAAGAGAGGGGGCTAGTCAGTAAGGATATGGTAGAAGGAAAGCTTCGTTATACAGGTGAATTGGAAGAAGATGAGGTACTTTACGAAGAGGATCTATATGAGATGTTTCAGGTAATAATGACTATGCATGGCTCTGGAATACTGATAATGTCTGATTATTTAGTTGCAGAATCGTAAAAAATAATGAATAAAAAAATAAAAAAAGTATTTGATAAGATGGATCCAGTACTTCAAGAAGTAGTAAAGTTCTTGA
>CALBXV010000362.1 GCA_937890045.1 uncultured archaeon | reverse complement strand
ATCCTGTATTGGGTGAGAACCCAAACTGTACTGCTGAACCTACGAATCCCTTACCAATAACACCTATGTTCATTCCAGCCCCATATATTGTCGAATAGTATAATCTAATCCATCATTTAACATAACTTTAGCTTCCCAACCAACATCATTTTTTATTTTCGTGGAATCCAAATACTGTAAGGAAATCTCTGGAAAATCTTTATCTTTATATTCTATTTCAATACTATTATCTATCTTAGAAAGCAACAGTTTAATTAATTCTTCTATTGTTACCTTCTCCCCACTACCAATATTATAAGCATTTCCTTTAACTACATCTATATTAGAAACTAATGATATATATGCCTCAACAGCATCTTCTACATATAAAAATTCTCTCACATCATTTTCACATCCTTTCCATATAACCGGCGATTCACCATTTAAAATCTTTCTTATGTTGTTCGGAATAACTCTTGTAAAATTAGCATCACCACCACCATATAAATTTGAACACCTCGTAACAACTATTGGTAAACCATAATTATAATGATATGACCTACTAATCAAATCAACACAAGATTTTGATACTTCATATATTCCAGTTCCACTCAATGAACTATCTTCCGTATATGGTAAATTTACTGCCTTACCATAAGCTTTATCTGAACTACTAATAGCTATAGCTTTTATATTGTTGTATAGCCTACACATTTCTAAAACATTAACTGTACCACTAACATTAACATCAAAAGCTAATTTTGCATCATACTGACATTTTCTAACCTCTGAAACTGCCCCCAAATGATATACTGTATCAAATTCATATTCATTAAAGAGTAATCTTAAAAATTCAAAATTTCTAATATCTCCTTCAACTATATTCAAACTAGTTTCATCAATATTCAAAAGTTTCATACTGTTATTCACTCTAATTGATGTAGTAACAACAGTAACTTGATTGTGTTTATCTTTTAACAGCCTCTTAACAAGATGAGACCCTAAAAATCCTGTTCCACCTGTAACTAATATATTCATTTTACACCAGTACTTTCTTTTACTGTATACTCTCGTAAATCTTTTAGTTGAATTTCTACATCTGGTATTTTAAATAAGTTATACTTAGAACGTAGTGTTCTATCCATAAAATATTCATTAGTATTAGCTCGCCGTAATGGTGTCCATCCTACCATAGGATCTCTTTTTTCTTTAACTGTAATATTCAATTCATATACATCACTAATTAGCCTGACTAATTCAGCCTTATTCATATCTTTTGGTGAAAAAACGTGCCTGACACCATCCCACCATAAATTTTTATTTATTATTTCTTCAATAACTTTTGCTAATTGTAAACAAGTAACTCCATTCCAATGGTGGTTAGTAAATCCATTTACTTTTTTATCCTTACTTGATTTAACCCATTCAAGTAAACATCTTGATTTACGATTAAACTCTTCGCCTATAATTGAAGTTCTTAAAACAGAACAGTTTTCTGGTTCACCCAATGATTTAGTTCTACCATAAACATCCATTTCATCGTGTTTAGCATCCTCATTATATTTGCCGCCTTGTCCTGAAAAAACACAATCAGTAGTTATATGTAACATTTTAGTTCCATTAACTCCACATATTCTGGCCAATTTGCGTGGAAAAGCAGAATTAACTAAAATCGCATTCAAAGTACCAAGTTCATCTACTCTTGGTTTAATGGCCCCAGCACAGTTTATAACAACATCATTTTTAGTTGGAGTTAAAATTCCGGTTTCCTTTACTATATCATAAACATTTCGTGTAATTCTAGCTACATCATATTTGTTCTCTTCTAAATAAGAACACACGTACGCACCCAACATTCCATCGGCTCCAAAAACTAAAACTCTTTGCATTTTATTATCTCCGTTCAACTTCCCAAATATCCCATTTATCCCAATTAAACCTTATATCATCACCAAGGCTGTCTTCTAATGTAGAAGTTGAAAAAAACAGTAATTTGGCGTCATCTGTTAATGTCATAAATCCATTCGCGTAATTTGGTGGTACATATAATATAGTTGGTTTATCTGCACTGAATACATATCTATAAATTGATTCACTCTTTAAATTAACCACTCCAACCAAAGCCGTACCACTAACAACATAAACATATTTTCCTTCATTTTTATGTCCATGCCACGCTCTTATAAACCCCTTCTCATGATTTTCAACCATATAAAATCTTTTTACATCTTTAAAATCAAAATCATTAATATACGATACTCTTCCTCTATCATCAACCGAAATATCACCTTTCATTTTCCTTATAATATTTTCCATTATACCACTCCTGATAAAAAGTTAGAATTGTGAAAACTTACATCAAATGGATTTTTAACTCTCCCACTCTCTAATAATTCCAAAATATCTTTTACTCCATCATCTACTGTAAATTTTGGTTTAAACGCAAATACTTCATCTAATTTGCCCGAATCCACTTTATAATTTCTATTATCTTCAAACGGACTTTCAGTAATATTTATTGTCGCTTCAGGTACATTTTCTTTAACTATATTAGCTATATCTACAATTCTTAAATTTTCACCGCCAAGATTAAAAACTCCAAACATCTTATGAGATTCTGGTAAAAAAAGCTTTTCAATTTGAGCATGCTTCCTATATAATGAAAAATCTGTTGCACTTCCCACAATTCTAGCTACATCCTTAACATGAATATTCGGTCTCCATTGTTCTCCACCAAAAACTGTCATTTCTCCCTTAGTATAAGCATTCGCTGTAAAGATATTAACAACCAAATCAAATCGGGGTCTTAATGAACAACCAAAAACAGTACCCAACCTAAAAATTGTACAATCACTATTATTTAATAAAATCTGTTCTGAATTTAACTTGGTAAGTGCATACAATGAAAGTGGATTAACCTCTGATTCTTCTGTTAAAAATTCATCTGAAGCCCCATACACTGAACAAGTAGACATAAAAATTATTTTACCCTCATAATTATCTACTAACCATTTCACAGAATATTCATTGACTTCTTTAGTTAACAATGGATTTAATGTACATGCCCCATCACCAACAATAGCAGCTAACCAAATAACGGCCTCATAATTTGGTAAAATCTTTGATAATTTTTCTGTGTCTCTAACATCACCAGATATAAAATTATTGGGTAAATAAAAATATTTTTCATATAATAAATTATCATATACATCCCAGTCTGGATTATCCTTAGCTATTTGACCACCAATATAACCAAAACCACCTACAATTAAAACATTCATTTAAACACTTCCTTAACTTTTTTATATAACTCTGAATAATCTCTATGTCCTCTAGCCTTTATATCATTTTCATTGTCTATAAATGCATAAATTGGAGCATTAGATAACTTTCTATAATAACTATTCTCATCAAAATATCCCTCTCTAAGTTCTCCACTCGTAGTTACATATGTAATATTTGGTTTCCCAAAATAACTACAAAAAATACCACTACCCCCTGCCATAGATATAAACCCAGAAGCATTAGAAAACAAATGTAATTGAACTTCATTGTATGTCATATTTTTATTTTCTTTAACTAAATCATCTAATAAAATAACGTTATCATAATAACCAACCAAATCAAAATCTGTAATTTCTCCTATGTCTTCAACATCAGCCCTTATAACCATATTTTGTAATTCATTATTATCAGTTGGAAATTCTACATTTTTAGGTCTCTTGTATATAACTATATAATCGTTTTCAATTAAATGATTAAATATTTTATAAAGAAATGGTATATCAAAATAACCAACTGGTTGATTACCGTGCTCTAAATTGTATCTATTACTTACCACTACATACCGCTTGTTAAAATTAAAAATATCCTTTCCATAAACTTCTACATAAGGTGGTGGTGTCCATTGTGTATAATCAAGATTTCCATGAACAAAACTTTTTTCTTCATCTGTTAATTTACCATATTCTTTATTTAATATAGTAGAATTATGATGCATCCATTTATTAGGTAATTGATTCAGCCCACTTACAGTATTATCAATAGTTCTAGATGTAAACTTTTCATCTACATTATCACAAAAATAATAAAATGGTTTCATTCCAACTGATGTAATAACACCTTCCAATTTGTCTTGTTGATGCAACCAATAAACATAAGGTATAGCCAAAACCAATTCACATCCAAATTCCGGATTAAGTTTTAATGTAATCTTATCCATTAATATATTCCCACCTATCCAACCAAGCTTTTTCTGTATAAGAATTTTTAAATCTTTTTTTAGTAGTATCTGAGCACAATTTATAAAAGTCTTTATTATTTTTTAACTTCTTTGCCTGTAATACCGCTCCTTCTAAATCACCTAAACGCACAGTTGTTAAAGGATGACAAGTTTCTTGTGTGTCCAATCCTTTGTAACCAATACAAGGTATTCCGTGAAATGCACAATTCATAGCAAATGTACCAGCCGCGTGTGTTCTCATTAAATGAATCCCTATTCTAAATCTACCTAATTTTTTTATCCACTCTCTCCAATTCATATATGGATAATAAGTTATATCTTCAATATGTCCTTCTAATGGTTGTTTTCTTCCCATAGACGGTGCAAATATTGGATAACCAATTTCTCTTGCAACCATATAAGAATCAAATCCACCATACCAAGAAACAAAATTACCTCCAATCATTATTTTATCTTCCCACTCAGCTCTGGGTGATAACCTCTCTGGTATCATTAAACTTCTCATCACTCTAACATCTTTACAACCAAGTCCTCTAAAATAAAGTAAATCAACTTTATTATGACAATATACCCAATCAGCATCCATTAAAGTATTATAATAATAAAACTGTTTATCTACACTATAATCTTGAAAATACCAATGTGGGCCTTCTTGCATTACTGCAACATTTTTACAAATTTCTCTATACGGAGCCAAACCAACATCAGGATTTGTTTTTGGAACTATAACTATTCCTAAATCAAATTTCTCTTTTAGTCTATCCACTTGTTTAATATTACAATGTACAGCATCAAGTGCTATCATCCATGCATATTCAACTCTTGAATTTTCAAAATCTCTTGGAATTTTACCAAAAACCTGTGACTCTGAAAAAAATACTATCTTCATTTAAATACATCATCCCAAGTATAAAATGTTGTTTGATTAAATATATTATGAGCATTATATTCTGACAATTCATTTGCTTTCATATACCAATCGTGTTGTTTTCTAGCTCCACCTATATCACCAGCAGCAACATCACCTTCACCTTCTATATATTTTCGTTTTTTAATATGTTTCCTATTATGAACTAACAATATATTCTTTATAATATACTGTGGTAACTTACCCTGAAACATAATAAGTAAATTATTCATAAATGCTGTATCTTCATGCACAAAGAAACTTCCTCTTGGAATGTTCACTCCAGACTTAACAACATCTGATGAGATCACTAACCCACATCCGTTAAATTTTAATTGAGTTGTACTTTTAATATCTAAATCTTCTACCTTATCATTAAAAGAATTCATCTCATCTATATTCATATTATAACGAAGACTCCACCAATTCTCTGTATCTACTCTATCCATATCTATAAAAGGTTTTACTGTAAACTCTGGATGTTCGACAACTTCCCAACTTTTATCCCACATCTTACAAGTTGCGAAAAATGCAACATATTTTGGAGTTTGTTCTTTTACTGAACTGTGTAAATTATCCAATACCTGAAATGTTTGACGTGGAATAAGTGAATCCGTTTCACCCCACATTAAAACATCAACTTTATCACAATAATTATCATTAAAATCTCTACGATAATCTGCTATAGTATAAATTCTATTAACTATATTATTAGTATAAGTATTAATATTATACTCACAACCAACTAAACTTACAACATCTTCATCATAACCAAAAACGCTATTTAATAAATCATTATATTTCTTTTTTATATCACTAATAGTTATTTGTTTCTCATCTATTTTTTCTAATGTTTGATCACAATTAAAATATAAATCAACAATAACATTTTTTTTATTTCCAATAGTATCAAGTGTATTTTTTATACTTTGTAAATATTCTTCTACTAGCTCTATTTCATACCATTGTACCAAACAACCTATAGCAAATTTATTTTTTAAATTAATCACTTTGTGAATCTCCTTTCCAAACCCTATAAGAGTCTGAATCTTCATGGTGTGTTGAAACTTCAAAAACTACTCCATCAGTTATAGCTTCTAATTGATGTGGTTGTCCTGGAACTTGTCTAACAATATCTTTAGGACATAATATATCACTTTTAACTTCAGCTGTTTCTGTGTCTACCCACCTGTAAACAAAATCACCACTCTCTACATACCAAGTTTCATCTTTTATCATATGATAGTGCATTGAAAACTTACAACCTTTTTTAAACTTCAATAATTTACCACAATACAAATCATTATTTTCTATAATAAATTCCTCTCCCCACCCTTTAGGAACTATACACCCTTCTGTAACGTGTGGTTTCACTTCTAATCCCAAGATATCTCCCAATCTTTAAATTCTGCTGCCAAACAATCTACTTTATGGTCTTTCCTTCCACCAAAACGATTCTGTATTTTATTTTTTGCTGTATTTCTAATTCCATTTAACCCATGAGTTAATTCAAGTTCCTTCTTTCCTTTACCGGTTCTAGCCCCAGCTTCATTGTGCCAAATATGTAAATTTATCTGAGCCAATACAATAATAGACCTGATCAAATTACCATCAACTTCTTCAACATATAAGTCGTGTATAATATCCTTTATTTCTTTGGCATATTCTTCTTTATGTTCTGGTATAAAGACTTCCTTTAATTGTAATATACAAAGTCTATCTATTAATTCACTTACTGTTGGTAAATATTTTCTTTTTTTCATACTGTCGCTACTCCATGTTTTTGAACTACTGTTGTAGCACATTCTTGTGCAAATTTAATTGACTCCCTAATATCATCTGTTTCTATATATTTCTTAACCAATCCAGCCAAAAATGTATCTCCTGCACCTGAAACATCTCTAACTGAAACTTCTTCAACAGGAAACATTTCATCATTATATAAACACCCGTGTCTACCCTGTGTTATTATTGTTTTGTTCTTAAACCCCCCATTATACCTGTCTAAATCCACATCCCAGAGGCTTGCTAAGAAATCAATACCAAAGTTCTTTTTATACTCCAAATCATTAATTTTTATATAATCTGCATTTTCTAAGAAAGTTCCAAAGCGTTTTTTAGTATCTACAAATACAGTTTCATTATTATCACAAAGATATTTAATATCTTCTTCCGTCAAAAATCCCTTACAGTAATCTGAAATAACAAGTGCATCAAATATCAGTCCTTTAAACAAATTACTCTTAACTTGTAACAAAGTTTCTTCTTTAATTCTATCACAAACATCATTTTCATCAACTCGTAAAACCATTTGACTTGAACGATTATCTACATATCGAGTTTTAACTATTTCTTCTGTATTTGTTACTAAAAATGCGTCAACTTCTAATTGTAATAAATTTGCTAATACATTCTTAGCCATTCCACCATTAGTAGTTTTATCAGTTGGTTGTATAATAGGTACAGGTGCTTCAGGACTCATTCTAACTACTTCACCATATACAAAAATGTCCTCACAACTATCCCCTACAACTAAAATAACTGGTGGTTCTTTTCTATTATTCATATTAATCTAAATCTTTTGACATTTGCACTATATCTTTACCTTCAAAATGTTTCTTTATTACATTTATATCCTCGTTTAACCTCGAATCCGCCACGGATGACGAATGAAGCCCGTGTTTTGGTGTTCGTTGTTCTACCTTACCATTACCACCTATATCATCAGCTGGTAATCTATCTAATAAAACGTGTGGATCTGTTATATTTTCACCAACACCACTTCCAGCAAGTC
>CALBXV010000361.1 GCA_937890045.1 uncultured archaeon | reverse complement strand
GATTTACAAGAGGCAAATAAAAAATAAAAAAAGGCTTGACTTATATAGTCTTTTAGTCGTATATAGTGTTATAAAATGAATTTAAATAAATCAAAATATAGAAATATTAAATGTCCTTGTGGAAGTGGATATAAAGTAAAGAGTTGTCCTGGTAAACACGGGATGTTTGTATATATGCTTCTTTATGTATGGCGAAATATAAATCGAAAATCAGATGAATATCCTAAGAAGGGAGAACATTTGTACTTTTCTCATAAAGAACTGACTAATTTAGAATTAAACACGGAAGTTCGTAGATACATTCACAAAGATTGTTTGGGTAGGCAGGGCCACGAGGCTAAACTTGGATATATTAAAACGGATAAAATATGGGATGTTAGTGAATATGCACTTAACATAGATAAATTTTATAAAGGGGCTCATGTAGATGCACATATTGCAAAGAAATGTAACGTAGATAACTTACGCATTGTTCCTAGATCAGAAACTTTTACTATTGATGTTAAAGTTTTAATTGATAAAGTAACGAATGAACTTTCAGATGATGGCATTAGGCCAAAAGTGATTATAAAAAATGGAATTAGATGGGAATTATATTCACGAGTTGAAAAAATATTTGATAAAGTTTTAAATTTATCTGTAACTATTGATATAGTATATAATCCTATTTTTGGTTATAGGAAAAAGATATTAATAAACCATGAACCTGGTAGTGGAAAAACACTTATATCATTAATGTTAGCAGCAAAAGAAATGACAAGTGAAACAGATGCCACTATTGTTACCACTTCAATGCCAGGAACATTAGATAGTGCGTTTGTAGCCGATTTGTTAGATTTTGCGGAACTGAAACGAGTTAATGTAGTAAAGATTGTGGGTGATAAGGTAGAAATACTTCACAAAGTTAAAAATTGTGAGGGGTGGTTTGTTCTAACATCACTACCAGCATTAAAAATGTCAGATATTGAAGATGTTATTATTCCTGTAGATGAGAGAGAGGAACTTACTCCAGAAGAAGAAGCTCAAAAAACAGCAAAAACCATAACATCTATATCAGAATTTTCAAATGAATATGATTTAAATTATAAATTTTGGATTCCAGATGAATATCATCATGGAACTAATACAGTTCGTACCAAATTTACAGTTGATGAAATGACAAATATAATAGGTCGGGGATTAGATACTGCTATGATTATTGCATTATCAGCGACAGCAGAAGATTCTATTGAGTATTTTGGAGAAGGGTGTTATGATATATTCAACGAATCAGACGCATTAGAATATGCAGAAGAATTAGGACGACCAAGTTTACGATGTATTTCTGTGGAAGCTTTATTGAAAGATAGTGAATTTACCAAAAAGGCAATTCGTAATAATAAAGACTTGGAGTATGATGTAGCAGCTCCTGGAGTAATTTCACATATAGTTAATAAAATGATTAATCCACCCGAACCAAAAAGATCAGATGAAGATTTAATGTTGAATGAACCGAAGAAACATTTAAGGTATGGGTGTAAAGATGGTTTGATTGCTGGGTTATTTTATATAGATAGACATAATAAAGCAGAAAAAATATGTAACGAAGTAGAACAGGGATTTCCAAATAAAGTAGTGGTTATTCGAGATTTTGGTAAACATTCACCTGGGGCATTAGTAATAAATGAACAGATTGAAGAAAATAGAAAAAATGGATTACACACGGTAATTGTTACTTGTGGGCGTGATTGTACTGGAGTTAATATACATAATTTAACAGAAGTTGTGTTTTTATCTACGTGTAAAAGTTCAAAATTTATACGACAACTTATTGGTAGATTGAATAGAAAAGGTGGGAATGATAGAAAAACGGTAATTTTTGCAAGTCATAATATGACGATAGAACATAGAAATACTACTTTTGAATTAGATTACAAACTTGATAAATATAAAAATAAACCCAATAAGGAAATACAAAGATTAGCAAACGAAAGATGTTTACCACCATTTGATCCATATTCAACGGATTTTTATGGTTTTAACGATATAAATGATCTACTTTTATTGGTAAATAAAATCAGATTGGAAAGTATAACTGGACGTAGTTGTAAAATTTCAACGGATAATGTATTTGAAATGTTCGATGATATAGATTCAATGTTGAATATGTTGGACGGAAACGACCAGGTAAAAACTTTAAAGGATGAGATAAACTTACTTAAATCTGAAATGACTGGCAAGTCCGATATTGGAAAATTCAGTACATCACCGACTAACGCTAATGGTTCTAAATCAAAAAGTAATAATCCAAAATCAACAAAAAGTAATTTAAAAAAACTACTTTATATTGTTAATGGAATACTTGGAATGGTGTGGGAATGTACGATACTTGAAAAATTTGATATAGGTAATATTTTAGATAATAAGTCTATATGGAATATTTTGAAAGCACATAATAAATTTGCAGATTGGAAACTTGATAAATGTATTGATGAAGTTAAACAAGTTACATTGGGGTTTGCTGATGGATATTTACCGGCATTGGTAGGAAATGTACATTCTTATATATTACATTCAGATTATAAAGAATTTCCTGTTTTAAATCCATTTGCTAGAGCCACGAAAAATAAAGTACGGCACACTCCACCAGAAAAAGTGGATGTAGTTTTGGATGAAATGGAAAAAGAAGAACCAAAACTTTTTATAGATAAAGATAAAACATTTTTAGATGATACTTGTGGTACTGGAATGTTTTTGTGTCAAGTTGTGGATAGATTATTGAGTAATGGATTTGATGGCCCCCACATTGTAAAAAATGTATCTGCAATGGAAAGTGAAGGTAACTATGTAGAAGTTGCCAGAAATAATTTAAGTCTTATACTTTCTAAATATGGTATTTATTTAAGTAGAGGAGAAATATGTAAAATAATAAAACATGAAGAAATAT
>CALBXV010000360.1 GCA_937890045.1 uncultured archaeon | reverse complement strand
AAAGGATCAATGGGCTTATAAATAATGGTGGTCTCTATGGAGAATAAAAATGAAATTAATTTTATTAGGATAGTTTAAATGCCTGAACAAATTTTTGGTGAGATAACAGAATATCCAGAAGGATCTTTATTTACTTCAAGAATGGAAATCAAGGACTCTGGTTTACATAAATATCATACAGCTGGTATAAGCAGAGTATTGAATGTGGGTTGTGACTGTATTGTTATGAATGGTGGTTATGTAGATGATCGTGATTATGGTGATGAAATTCTCTATACAGGTGAAGGAGGGCGACCTGAAGGATCTCCACGGCAGACTTTTGATCAAACTTTAACCAGAGGGAATCTGGATTTATCAAAGAATAAGTATAATCAACTACCAATCAGAGTAATTAGAGGCGCAAACCATTTTGAGAAAGAATATGCACCAACTTCTGGTTATAGATATGATGGGTTATACTATTTAGAAGATTACTTCCCAGATATAGGTGAGGATGGTTTTAGAATTTGGCGATTTAAGTTAGTGAAGGAGATTAATACGGAACTTCCACCATCAAGAGATCAAGATGGACCTGCACCACGGACGCAAAGGACAACAAATCAAATACAAAGAGATCCAAATATTCCCCAGAATTTGAAAGAGCAATATGATTTTACCTGCCAAGTTTGTGATATAAGATTAGAAGCAAATGGGATTCCTTATGCTATAGGGGCACATATTAAAGGATTAGGGAGTCCACATGAGGGGCCAGATTTAAAAGATAATATGCTAATTCTCTGTCCCAATGATCATTATCTATTTGATGCATTTGCTTTTTCTATTAATGATGATTATTCGTTTGTTGGTAGAGAAGGAAGGCTTACTCTTCATAAAAACCACAATATTGGTCTTGAATACATTAGATACCACAGAGAGAAATACGAAATAGCATCAAGGTCCCCACTTCCTGAAATATGAGCCGAAGTGGAAGAAGAAATGAGTAAGAAAGTATCTTCAATACTTATAGGTGTTTCTGGTGAGTATTTTGTAGCTGCTGAACTCTCACGTAGAGGGTATGTGGCTTCCATAACCTTAAGAAATACCAGAGGGATAGATATCGTGGCATCCAATGAGAATGGGAATAAAACTGTTAACATTCAAGTCAAGACAAAAAGTAAAGGTGTTCCTGATTGGATTGTAGGAAAAAAAACTGAAGCCATAAGAGAAGAAAATATGTTTTATGTGTTCGTTTCTTTAAAAGATCAGCAGGAAAAGTCTGACTACTATATAGTTCCAAGTACAGACGCTGCGAAATATATTACTCAAAGGCATCAAAAATGGATGGATACACCAGGGAAAGGTGGGCGACCCCACTCAGAAACTAACATACGTATCTGGGATGACCCTGATAGGAAGTATTTGGATCGGTGGGACTTGCTGGGTCTAGATTAAATAAGAGACTAAAATACTAAAGCGGAAGAAGAAATGAGAAAATCTTGCCATAATTGTGAAAAAGAAATCGGCTATTATGCTGGATTTTGTCACCATTGTGAGACTAAACAAAAATATGTTAAACAATTATCTTCAGAGAGAATCATAAAAATATATGAAAGAGATGGTGTATATAGACCTACAAAAGAGACAGAAGAAAAATTAGATGATGGTACTATTATTAAAAGAGCATATCATTACGGTGTTATTGGAATCTGGTCGGTAAGTGAGGATTGGGAAGAATCAAATGGTGATAGTGTATTTCAAGGATGGGAGGGAAAACGAGAAAAACATATCCTGACAGATTTTACCTACATGAGTCATGAGAGTGATAATAAAAAAGCAGTCTGGCCAGAGATTCAGGACTACATCCATGGTAGGATAGATGAATTATCTGAACTGGCTAAAGAATACGTTGAGTATGTATTTATGAAAAAATGGGAGTGGGGAATAAGTAGAAATGAAGTGAACCTCCATATAAGAGATATAAGAAAAGAAAAAAGATTAATTCGTAATGATAAATATAATATAGATATTATTGATAAGGACTATACTGAATATTATATGGGTGTTTTTCCATTCAACATAAAACTTAACTATATAATTAAAGATTCAAAATGTTTGTCGGGTATATTATATAGTCCTACTTATGAAAAATTATATTCCATAATTAATGGTAATGGTTATATGTTGGACGAACTTGATTATTGTCTTGATAGAATAACTGGTTGGGGAAAGACTTTGTACTATAGTATCAATGGTAATTTAAAAGTATATCCGTCGTATAATAAAGAATTTGACTATTATATGAATAAAATTAACAAAGAGAAAGAAGAATTAGAAAAACGTAAAGCAAAAGAGAAATATTTTTCAGATATAACATATATGAGGGAAAATTTTAAATCACAGGATTATGAAAAAGTTTGTACAGATTGTTATGAAATAATAAAACTGCCAGCAAAGATTTGTCGTTTTTGTAAAAGGGAATTCTCTAGGGATGAAGTTGAATCAGCAATTGATAAAAAATTTCGTGAAATCCACCCCGAGCCTTGAACAATTATTAAAATCATTTCAATAATTGGCACAACTACTGAAAATGACGAAACCTTGCAAAAAATGTGGAGACATAAATTGGAGTATATGGACATCTGCTTCGACTGGAAAGATTCATAAATATTGTAAGACTTGCAGGAGAGAACGAGCAAAAACATATAATCAAAGGAAAAATAAAGCGGAAGGAACTCACACAAGAACACAATGGCTAGAAAAATTGAGACAATACGACAAATGCCCAAATTGCCAAAAGGCTTGGAACGAAATTCCTCCTAGACCAGATAGAAGATATAAGTATGTGTGGACAAAAGACCATATTATACCATTAAACCAAGGTGGAAGTGACAATATTGACAACATTCAACCTTTGTGCTTCCAGTGTAATTTTGGTAAACATTAAAAG
>CALBXV010000359.1 GCA_937890045.1 uncultured archaeon | reverse complement strand
TGGAATTAATAATGATATTTATGAAATTCTTGAAGAGACATTATTTGATATTAGAGAGGAATAAGATGAGTAAAACGACAAAGAAGAAAGGGAGTTTCTTGATGAACAAAAAGAAAAAACCAGGAAGACCAAAAGGAACCACAAGAGCTAACGGATATAAAGTGTCAAGCGGAAGACCACGTAAGAAAAATCCCTCAAAAAGAGCGCTTTATATGCGTGAGTATATGAGGGAATATAAACAGCCGAGAAAAGAGAATGAGTTTAGCGACTGGTGGTCAAAGAGGTTCTTAGAATAATAGGTATTATAGAGAAAGATGGTGAAGTTTCCTCCTTTAACACCATATAACAGGTCTTATTTGGCGGTAAGGAAGTGGGCTATAATGGCAGGCCAAAGGACTCCACTTCACCTGTTACTTTCTCTAGTTGTATAGGGTATGTTTTTTTTAGGAGAGTAGAATTTAAGAAGTAAGAGTATTGTCAATCATTCGTTTTCTTTCTTTGTTAATCTGAGCTCTATTATAACGAGCAGTTACCTTATCTACAGGTAAACGAAAGAATTGCTGCATACCTCTACCGAAAGTTGTACCATATGGTTCATCGAAGGTCTTATCAACAGATCTAGCAAAGCGTCCAAATGGAACCATTGTCCAGGCATGATAATCAGCAAACCTAGCCCAGTCGTTATTGATTAATGAGTTCCATACACTAATAGGTATTCGTGCAACTGGTGGAGTTACTATTTGCAGTGGAGCTACCGCTCTATGATATTGTCCAAAAAAAGCTCTTTTACGTTCTCGCTTTGTACCATATAACCATTCTGAAGTTTCCTTTAGCCAATCCCAAGGTGGATCAAGTGCTGTATCAAAAAGAGAGTATGCATACATAGTAGCCAGTGCCATAGACATAATGTCAAACACAAACATACGCTGAAACCTCTCATATGGCTCTGTACCAGGCTTAAAACCATATATCTTAGCATGGTTCCACCTTTCTCTTTTAAAGGCTAGCTGGTTCTGTACAAAGAGCTTAAAACGTGATGCTACCTTTCCTAGTGCAGGGCGCATTGAAGGAGCACGACCTACTGAATGATAAATGAACTGTGTATTTTCTACACCTTGAAGACCCAATTCAACCATAGCTTTAGATCCAAAGTCTATTCCTGAGCTAGGGCCACCGAGCATTTCATAATTATGTATCATATGAGCTAGGAACGCATTTTGTCTCAGAAAACGCTCTGAGGCCTGCATAGGAAATGCTGCTACTTTAGTAACGAGGTCTAATACACCATATCTTTTTGCAAGTTCTGTTAAAGTTTCATTGCTAGCTTCGGGATTGCGTTTGAGTATCTTTATCATCTCTTTAGAAAACTCTTTAACTTGATTAAAATTCTTAGATGCCCTTAGACGAGGGTTATAATCTAACTCGTTTTGAATGAAATGCTCTACAACACCCTGTTGTATAACCCATCTATTGAGGTCTTTTTTTGTTTTAACTGGCTTGCCGTCAGCAAAAAATAGCAGAGGTTTATCATTTGGGTCAAATAATAGGTTCTTTTTGATCCATGAAAAACTCATAGCTCTTCTAAAGTTTCTAAACCCTGTTTTAGTTATAGTGTTTTTGGAGCCACCAAAAATATTCCCCACTGCTACACCACTATGAGCTAAAAGTGTCATTAGCTCATATTTAGCTTCTAGTCTACCAAACTGATGTGCTTTACGTACAAAAAAGCTGGCTCTAGCTTCCTCGCCTTCGGGGACTTTAAAAGGGAGTTTACCGTTGAACATCTTTTTTAGGCGTTCCATAGTGTCTATTACTCGTCGATCGCTGGTAGCATAGTAAGGATTCCACTTGAATTTGAGTGGGTCTTCACCATTCATTTTACGAAGGATTTTTTCGTTAAAGGTAGTAGGCCTGCCAAATGAATCCCATACATAGAGAGAATAAAAATCAGCCCAGTCATCTGTATGCTTACCTATCCTTTTAGAGACTCTGAAGTTCTCTATCTCATAATTAGCTAAGATACCTGCTAAATTTTTGTACTGTGCCATTAGAACAGTACGCATATAGCGGTCAAGTACCTGTGGATCTCTAAGATATCCAGGCATTTCCGATTCTCTGGCTAGGATATTCTCAGGCCTAGAAAAAAATCCAGAATGTGTGAGACGGCTAAGAGCGTCGGGAGAAGACATATCAATGAACAAGGAGTCTGCAACATGCTTTTCAGCATTCATAGTATTCGACATTACACCGTCGTAAAACTGCTCGTAACGTGCTTCCATGACCTGTCTAACGGCTGTTTCTATGATATTCATATCACCAGTTTTGTCATATTCTTTACGTTTAGATTCGATAAGTATGTCTCTAAATGAGTCTGGGTCTTTACGTGCACGTTTTAACATATCGTTAGTCTGCTCTGTCAGCCACCCAGAAAGCTCCTTACGTTGTGCCTTTGTTAGTCTGTCTCCCCATGTGTGAGGTACATAGGTTTTTTCATCCTGTATACCTATGGGTTTAAACTTGGTGTCAAGAGTCTCACCGAGGTCGTTTTTTAACGTACTTCTTCTGTACTTGTTACGGTAGGCCATGGCTTTATCGCCACGTAGTTTCTTCCTGTCGACAAGTTGGTTTAGCTTAAGTTCGTATTGAACACGCATGAGTACCTCAAGGGGTATCTCAGGTAATTTGTCACCCTTGTATGTAGGGTAGACAAACTTTTCCATGAACCTATCCATGTTAAACTTTCCTTTTGCATTCCAATGCAGCCACTTGTTTAGCTGTATACCATGCTTGCCTTTAAATCCTTCATCTACTCTCTTCCAATCATCTACCTCAGTTATACGTTCACCTTTTTCATTTAAAGCATGTACGTTAGTCATAGAGAACTTTTTTAGATCTTTAGTAAGGCGCTTATCAAGAGATTCTAAAAGCTGTTCGCCAGTATATTTCTTAATGATACGCTTTTTCTTTTTAGTCTTAGGGTCTATTTCATATTCATGTAAAGTAAATTCTTTCTCTTTAAACGCCTTTAATTCTTTAGGATTAATTCCTTCTATGTCACCCTCACGAAGACGTATTACAAAATCCCATAGCTTATGAGCTTCTGTGTTTGTTAGCTCTTCTCTACGTCTATATACTTCCTGAAGTTTCTGATTAAGCTCACCAACAGATACTTCTGATTGATGTACCATCTTAGTTAGGAATTCTCTAAGTACACCATAGGTACTCATGGGACGCTTAACATCTCTCATGTATACCTTATCAGATGAGCGGACAGGCTGAGTGGCCTGTTCAAATGCTCTGGATTCCCATTGAGCAGTCCGCTTATCAATGGTAATAGGTCTATTCCAGTAGATGATACGCTGTATCTTTTTAGTATCAACGTCCTTACCGAATACTTTTTTGAGTATCTTGTCCTTAAAGCTCTGACTTGTTACTTCGTTCATATGGATGAAATGATTTTTGATGACAAGTATATCATGTTCAGTAAGAGTAGAGAAGTCTCTTCCTATACCTTCATATAACTTAGTCATCTCAATAAATGCGTCTTCTGGATACTCTTTCCAAAAAGGATCGTTAGACATTTCGTTTATTACAAAGTCTATATCTTCGGACTTAATTGTAGGGCTAGCTTTAATAACTTTAAGTATTTCCTTAAAGCTACGAGATTTATTTAGGTCTTCTTGTATCTTAGCCTTACCAGGTGGAGTAAATACGATACCTTCGGCAACAGGCTTTTTAGGTGGAGTTTTAACTTCAGCTTTAGCGGCCTTAAGTATTTTTTCGCTAAACTTACCTGCGATAAGCCCCGTTCTTTCAACTCTATATTCTCCTCGGGGAATTTTTATGGGAGAGTCAGATGAAACTCGTATTTCGCCTTGTAAGTTTTCATTTAAAGACTCTTCTCCTCCCATTACTTTCTTTCCTTTTGTTAAAATATCCGCACCCTTTTTTGTGAGATAAATTACATTATATCCAGTACCGCGTTTTGTTCCATAAAACTTAACATGTGCAATGTCATCTGTAAAAGATACGCCTTTAGTTTCCCCCATAGTTGTTTTAAACATTGGATCAGAATAAGGTGTTATTATTAGATTTCCATTGGGGTCTATAACAATTTCTCTATCAGTTGCTCTTGCAAGAACCTCATTTTTCCTCATCCTTGGCGATATTTTTTGTGATACGTCACTAGGGTCTATTTTATTTAATGCTTCTTTTTTTAATGCTTCTCTGATTTTAGGGTCTATATCTAAATGATCTACAATTTTCATAAATATTTCTACAGCTTTAGGGCGTTCTTTCATTTTATTGAAAACTTTTCCTAATCCTGCCTCTTCCCATGCGCTGCGATTAGATGCTTTATCTGCACGGTGTTCACTATATTGTGGGCTTCCTTCTTCCATTAACATTATTTCTGCGTCAGATAATTCTCTAAAAACGCTTTCGAGAGACCTTGCTGTGTTGAAAGCCAAGAACTTATCAGGATCTGACTTTTCAAGGTTGTCTATATACTCTCTTCCTTTTAATCTTTCTTTGTTTAGCTCAGCAGCGACTTTAGAAGTCTTACCTATTGATTCGGGAAGTTTTGTAGTCTCGCGAATTTGTCTGTATAATCTGGAATACTCATCAGTAAATATCTTCCAGGATCTGTCGCTTACAGATGAAGATTGCTGTGGAATACGAGAGATGCCACCTTTACGAGTCTTATAGTCACCGTACTTAAAGGGACTAATAAGCCATAAGTCAAAGTAATCGTGTAAGTATTGAATAGGGAGCTGGTTTGATAAAGAGTTTAAGTTTAAGACCTCAGATTTATAAGCTGCTACTTCTTTATCATAGTCTGTAAAAAATCCTCTAGTTGGCTCTTCAGAATCATCAATGTTTTCGTACTTAGCTTTTAATCTGGTAGCTTCTTTAGCAATAGGTTTAAGTAAGTCTTTAACTGCGTCCTCTGGGTTAACAACACCATTCTTTACAAGCCTTCTATATATATCAAATCCTTTCTTAGCTAAAGTATTATATGACGCAATTAATGCTGTATCATTGGCAACAAAGTCTCGTATAGTTTCCCATGATTTACCTGCCTCAATCATATCATTAACAGTCTTATTGCTACCGACCACAACCTTTTTTATTATCTGAGCAAGATGATTACGTACAAATAGCTGTTCCTTCCTAGTCTTAGGATTGGTTGCTTTAAAAATGTCATTTGCCTCTAAAATTATATCGTAGTATGCCTCTAGGTTCTTTATACTAATGGACTTATGTACACCATCAGCATGCATAGCTTTAGCTGCAAGCCCGTAGATGTTATCGACACTAGTATTACTTAAGTTTTCAACCTCTTGCTGAAATTCGTCAAGTGTAAAAGCTCGTGGAGACTTACTTCTATCTGTTTTACCAGATGGATTAATGATGTTTTGAAGCTTATGTGCATCTGAAAGAGGCGTGTATTTATTTATGTCCTCAAAAGTGGCAGGTTTTCGTCTACCATTCTTATATATAATAGTAGCATCAAAAGAAGAATCAAAAAGGATCTTCCTAAACTCAGTAAAGTCTACCATTTCAGGGTAATTAGCTGCGTCGGCTGATCGGTTGATCATTTCTCTACCTAGTATTTTGAGTGCAGTACCATCTCCTTTTGTTCTTATCTGTAAGACGGCGTTGTAATAATTTTCTTCTTTACCTTTAATAACTATATCAAAATTCATCTCTCCACCATTATTTTTGATGGTTTCAAACCACGCCTGTGTCGTATTTTTAGCACGTACACCAAAACCTAAGCCGTCATTACCCTTGGCAGCTGAACGTGCTACAATCTTACGCATGGATGGAGAGAACTTACTGGCTACACGTTCATAAGGAGCTGTATCACCTTTACCAAATATAGCGTCTAGCTCTGGATCTTTAGGTGGAGTCCAAATGCCGTTGTTCTCCCACTCATCTGCATGTTTTACAAAGTAATCTCTAACTTTCTTATCTACCCCTTGGTATAAGAATGCAGAGTCACTATCCTTATCTGCGCCCCCTAGATAATCGTTATCTTTAGCGTTAGTAACTATGCTTACACCTCGTTCACCAGTAAATCCTTTAAATCTTAATACACGCACTCCACTAATAGAATCAGCTGGGACACGTATAGTCATAAAATCAAAAGCTTCAAGATACTGTGATACATTCTTCTTGTCTTTTATCGCCTTCTCGTATCCTTTCCAGACATCTCCTAAAGAAGATGAACCATCGGTCTCTACTTTTATATTATCCCTGGCTGCTGTTTCGTTATTGAGACGCACTCTCATTTTCTTATGACCGTTATCTAACATAAACTCACCAGCTTTAACGTCATCAGTGACGATTCTTTCTAAGTCTTTTGGCGCTAACCATCCCTTAGCAGAGTATGGATATACTGGCTGTAGGTATCTAGATATAATATATTTTCTATAAGCTGACTCAAAGTTTTTACGCGTTGACTTGTACAGGTTTGTAAATGCCTCATCAAAGTTAGATGCTTGTAAAATTCTGTTATTTCGGTAAACATATTGTTTCCACTCTTCAGGTGTAAAATCGTATATACCCTCTAGTTGGCCAGTCTTATCTAGGTTCATGATTTGTGATCGTATATGCCGAGCAAGATCAGTAGAAGGAAGATCCACAAGAATCTTATGGATTGTCTTAGGATGTATATCATTGATTTTTATATCCCCACCAAGTTTAGAAGGGTCTCCAGTAGAGATATAATTATCTATCCGTGCA
>CALBXV010000358.1 GCA_937890045.1 uncultured archaeon | reverse complement strand
TATATATGTCAAACTTAGGGGGGATAACTCCATAAATAGATGAAAAATTTATAACCTTTATTCTGAAAAATAGCCAATATATCAATGCAAAAGATAATCCAAGAGCATTTTCAAATGGATTTTTACAACTGAAAGGTTGTAATGATTTAGATTGGATTGAGTTTATTATGGCTGGAACTGGTATTGATTGTTATCCTATGCTTGTAACATGGTTGAATAAGGAATGGAGCGAACTAGATTTTGATTCTATGGATGTGTTTAATGAAAAATGCCATGAAGAACTTATGGGAATATTTAAAAATGCTAATGAAGATGGAAAAACTTTGTTTGCAGAAAGAATTTCTACTTTAAATGTTCAAGATTTACAGAAACCTAAAATAGACGCTATTAGAAAGTTCTTCCATTTAATGAAAAAGGAAGATGAAGAAAGATTTTTAATTAGTTTTATCAAAATTAACAAAGAATGTCCTGATATAGCTGATGATGTACTTTTTAATAGTTTTATTGAATAAAGGAGATTAAAATACATGAAAAGTGAAAAAATAGAACCTTTTGATATAAAAAAGTCTATTAAAGATTTAATGAGGCAATCACCACTATTGGGTTATACTATTGTTAAAATGAAATATCAATTAGTAAATGATGATAGTATACTTCCAACATGCGGTATTACTAAAAAGTGTAAACTTTTAGTAAATAAGAAGTTTATGTCTGGTTTAAAAAACAAAGAAAGAGTTGCAGTATTAAAGCATGAAGCTTTACATGTTGCACATAAACATTTTAATAGATTAATAAATGTATCACAACCAGATATAGCTGAACTAGCTAAAGAAGTTTCAATAAATCAATATGTAGAGGATCTTCCTGGAATTGACATACCAACAATACAAAAATTTGAATTAGAACCAAACTTGTCTTTAGAAAAATACTATAAACTATTAGTAAAGATTGCTGAAGATAATCCAGACAAAGTAAAAAAGATGTATGGTAAAAACCCTCTTAAAGGTGATAGTAAGAATTTAAAGAAAGATGTTAAAGAGGCAGAAGAAATATACAAAGAAGCTAAAGAGTATGCAAAGAGTATTGGCTCTGAGAGCAATGATGCATATGAAGATGTAGTTATAGTACCGACAAACTACAAAGCTAAAATAAACAAGTTAATAAATTACCAGACATCAAACACAAAACTCAAAAGAACTAATTTAAAGTCAAGTAAGAGATTTAAAGGTAATCCAGGGTTGAAAAAAGCACTAGAACTAAATGATATTATATTTGGTTTAGATACAAGTGGTAGTATGTCAAAGAGAGAACTTGGAATGGCTATAGATGCTATACAAAAATTCAGAAATAAGTGTAGTAAATTAACTGTTATTCAAGGAGATACACAAGTTACTGATATTGATACTGTAAGAAAAAACGTAAATAGTCTTACAATTAAGGGAAGAGGTGGCACTGAATTAACACCTATAATTAATAAGGCTAGAGAGTATGGGTTTCCTAAAGTTCCTTTAGTTATATTTACAGATGGCGAATTTTGGAATTATCCTGAAGAAAAAGAATTAAAGAACTCTTTATGGATATTTACTGGGGAATCAGGAGCACATAAATTTACAACACGATTACCAAGTGTACCTTATGCTGTAATGTTATAAAATATCTATTCAAAATATCTGTGCAGATATGTAAAATATCTGCACAAAGGAAAGTAGGAACAATGAAAACAGAAAAAGAAATAAAGGAACAAATTAATTTTCTTATTGATGTAATTGCGGACATGAAAGGTAGCAAAATGCCTGATGTAGTTGAGGACAGGAAGATTTGTTTGCAAGAAATAAGGACTTTAAAATGGGTATTGTTGCCATCACCTATTTCAATTGATGAATATATGCAACAACATAAAAAAATAATAGAAGGGTAAATATGAAATATGATTTGGATAGAAATGTAGTAGATGGTCGTAAAGACACTAAATTACATATTCTTATAGGTGAAGGATATACATCCATAGAAGATTGGGAAGAAAAACAAATATATGTTTCAGCAAATACTATTTTTTCATCTATAGATAAAGATACAACTTTTTTAGATTTAGCTAAAAAAATATCTAAAATACACGCAGTTAAAGATTGTATGGTATCTTTTGATTTTTTTAGTTCAGGTGGAAGTGGAATACAGATATATATTAAATATTTAGGAAAGAAAATGAAATGTTGTGGTATTAATTTATTGAGTGATTTTAAATTTTGTCCAATTTGTTGTAAAGATGTAAAAATGGTTTGACAAAACTTAAAATTTATGTTATATTAAATAATAGGGGGGTAATTATGAAAGTAAATGAACTTAAAAACATTCTTAATGATATGAGTTTAGAAAATGAAGTTGTATTTTATTTTTTGAAAGATAATGACCTTGAACGAGTAGAACTGGAAACTATTTTAGATACAGATGGTCAATGCGAGATTACTGTTAAACACCTTTATACTGATGAAGGTGGAAATTGAAAAATATAAAAATAAATGAAACATATAATGAATGCTGTAAGAAAACTATGCAACGCATGGTAAATAACAGTATAGAGATGATATTTACCAGCCCACCCTATTTTCAACAAAGAAGTTATGATGCAGAACATCAAATATTTGATGAAAATAAGAGTTGTAACCATCTTTGGTTAACTCTTGGTAATACAACTAATATTGGTACAACTAAAAAAGATAAAACTCAATATGGGTTTATTTGTTATCATTGTGAAGCGTATAAAACACAGCTTGGAACAGAAAAATTTTTAGAAGATACAGAAATTGAACTTGAAATGATGGAAGTAAGAGATGATTTAACAACAGATGAACTTAAAAAAGTATTAAAATACCTAAAAGGAAAATAAATGATAGAAAAGGGTAATGTTCCTAAAAGTATACTTAAATATTTTAAATTAAAAGAAAAAAAGACAATAAAAATAAAAGGTTATATATCACATTTATGCGATATATTTGATGATGCAAAAAGAGTAATATCTCCTTATGGTTCATTATGGGTTAATATTGGTGATAAATATTCAAATGGGCATCAAGCTTTTGTGCCGGGTAAATTTGCTATTGAAATGCAAAAACGTGGTTGGATACTGAAACAGACAATAATTTGGCATAAACCTGCAGTTCAGCCTTCATCAAGTAAGAAAAAGTTTACTACTGATTATGAGTATTTATTTCATTTTGTTAAAGATATTAAAAAATGTTATTTTAATATGGTATATGAACCATTTGCAAAAGACACTTTAAGAAGATGTAAAGCTGCACATACTTCATCAAAATCTAATGAACAAACAGCATATATGACACCAGAACAACAACAAAAATGGAGTAAAAATATGCTTGATGGTAAATATCAAGGTAGACACCATAGAACAACATGGTTATTTAAACCTGAATTTATGAAGATGAAAGAAGATTTAACTAAAAAAGAAAAAGAAACTGTTATTAAAAAATTATTAGAACTTAATTTAATATAAAAAAATGGGAAAAATTATAGTAAATAAAAGTGATATACCAGAAGAAATATTAAAATATTTTGAAGAAATAGAAATTAGTAGAGGTGCTGTATGGTCTTTATCAATAGGTCAGACAGGCGAAAAACATTATGCTATTTTTAATAAGAAATTAGTTGATACCCCAATTAAAGCTACTTGTCCAGAACTTGTTTGTTCTAAATGTAGAGCACCAAAAGAATTAAAATGTGAATGTAATGCAAAATTTGTTAAAGGTGTAGTTTACGATACATTTGGTGGTACTGCTACGACAGCAAGAGCTGCTAGAGATCTTAATAGGAACTTTATTTCTTCAGATATATCAGAAGAATACGATAAAATTTCAAAAAAATTATTACAAAAGGAGATTGATGATGCCAACAGCAAAAAATGCACCAAAAGAACTAAATGATTTACTTGAAAAGGTTTATTCTAATTGTTTATCAAATAAAGCAAATACTAAAGCCTATTGTAGTAAAGTATCATGGGATGCTGCAAAGAAACAAGGCTGGTTTAAAGACGTTGATGGTAAATGGACTAAAAAAAGAAAATAATTTTAATTTTAAGGGGATATAATGAAAAAATTAATTATTATTTGTTTTATGTCTTTATCTTTATCTTTATCTGGTTGTATTCCACTTGTTGCACATCAAATTATACAAGGTCTGCCAAAAATAGGTCTTGCATTTTGTCAATATAAAGAAGTTAAAACAATGCAAGAAGCAAATT
>CALBXV010000357.1 GCA_937890045.1 uncultured archaeon | reverse complement strand
TTCTATCTTGAACAAGATATTTGTCAACTATTTGTCTTAGCCCAGCATATGTAAATAGAAAATCTCTGTCATGTTTCATATAGCTGTCTAATTTATCCCATTCTTCATCATCATAATATGTGACAAGTTTTTCATCATAAACACTAGTATTGATATTTCTAACAACAATGTCTTTTAATGCTGGGTATATTTTAGAGTCTTTCCATTTAGTATTGAATACATTTTTTCTTACTTGGAACAGTAAGAGTCTCGCTGCGACATATTGATAATTTGGACTTTCTAATGATATTAAGTCTGCGGCAGATTTGATCAATATGCTTTGTATTTCTTTAGTAGTGATTCCATCATAAAACTGTAGGCCTGAGTTCATTTCAACAGCTGATTCAGATACTCCAGCTACATCTTTACATGCAGCTTCTACCATTCTATGTACTTTCTCTAAATTTATCGGTTGTGATGAACCATCACTTTTAACTACTTGTGTCTCGTTATCGCCCACTAATCTTACTCCAATCACTCAAGGCCATCTTAGCTTTCAACCCTGAAAATTTATTACTGTTTATCGTGTCCTTTATAACACTCGGAGATAATCCATTTAATACCATATCATTTATATCTTTATCGTCTATTGTCTTAGGCCATATACAGACCTCAAACCCATCTTCAATAATTTGAGACAACTTTTTCACAATCTCTGGAGCTCTAGGCTCATTATCAAACACAACTATCGCCTGTTCAATAGGCACTATTGTAGTTAATTTTGAGAAATCGCTTCCAGCGACTGCAATGGAGTTAGGTAAAAACAGGCTATCAATAGGGCCTTCTGTAACATAAACCTTTTTATTATAATCAACTGTTCTAAGCCCATAAATGAGTGGTGATGTTTCATCAAATTTAAGTGTTAAATATCTAAGTTTGTTGTTATTGAGTGCCCTACCAGAAACTCCGATAAGTTTTCCCTGTCTTGTATAGAACGGAATAACTAATCTTGGGTCGTTTCCGAATACCCTTTCCTTATACTTATAATCCAACTTACTTAGAGCTTGACAGTTCTCAATATAGTATAATTCGTCCCATTTGTGAGATGGAATTTTCCTATGTTTTAAATAATCTCTAGCTTTTGGAGCGTCAGCAGCTTTGATACAACCCACTTTTTTGAGTGGGTCTTTCTTGAATATTGAAGTTTTCTTAACTCCAGCATTAGATACTGGAGCAAATTGTGGTTTTTTCTTATAAAACTTTTCTACACAATATTGTTTCCACATTGTGTTGTCTTGTTCTTTAAGAAAACTTGAAAAAGATTTCGATTCACCACAGTTATGACACTTGTAAATGAATGTTTCTTTATAAATGAAATGATAGCCCCGAGCCTTATGTGGATTCTTCTCAGAATCACCACAATAGGGACAAGCGTGATTAAGTAAATCTTCGTTTTTCCATTTAGAATTTCTGAATCTGCTAGAAATCAAACGCAGATATTTTTTGTCTACCCATAACATAATCTATATATCTATTATAACAGCTTTTGCTGCTATGTCAAGTCAATCTTTGAATAATATTTTCAGTTCACATTGTACTGATTGATCGCAAAACTCCTTAATAAAAGCCGAAGCAGCTGACAAGTCAGAAGGTTTTCTAACTTCTATAGTAATAATCGAATTCCCAACTCTCGTTATTGTGCTCTGAGCTCGGCTTCCCTCGCTTCGGGTTCTATCCTTCCGAGTAGAGCCTATTCTTTTGGGCTTTCTTCGTCTTGTAGCTCATCTGTTTCTTCATCAATCTTTTCAGCTACGTCTTCAACTACACCTGCAGTAGTATCTACTACAAACGCGGTTGTGTCAGCAACATCTTCTGCTACTGCACCGACGAGTTGTGATGTTCCCGTAACTACAGCATCAACTGTGCCTGTAACTACAGTTTTACCAGCTTCCCACACGGTGCCTACTGTAGAGCATCCAGTTGAAACTAGTAAGAAAAAACAAAGTATACTTGCTATTAATACTTTCATATTTATTCCATTGTTATTAATCATCTAATAACTAATTATTACTACAGAACTAGCTGTAGAACCTACGATAGTCTTTATGACTACCTTATATTTATGATTCTAAATACTTTCATTTAGCATGAAAATGTATTTTTTAAACAACATATGTATACTATTATAACAGCATATTGTGATTTGTCAAGGTCTGTTCAGCAATTGAACAGACCTAAACAAAAATATTACTTATTTAATCGTGACTAAATAGGTAACGCTACCAAATACTCCGTCAAGAGTTTCCGTTGTTGAACGAATTGCCAACCTTTTGTCTGCAAAGATTTTTTTAAATCTTGGTGGACAATGTGGTCTTCCTTGTTTTCCTTCTGATGATTGAAAACAAGGTGGCATATCGGCCAAAGGTACGAAAAATCCATCGTCAGCTTTTTCAAGCTCATCCCATGGATATTTAGAAGTAGACTTAGAACTAAGGAGTTTGCTAACTCCTTTTAATATTGTAAAATTCATCTTTCACTTTCCTCATTATTTAACTATAAAATTAACTAAAAACATTATTATTTTTAATCTATACTATTATTATAACAGCATTTATAGGATTGTCAAGTGATTTTGGTAACTAATTTCAAAATTAATTTATTCGTCTTTATTTCTCGGCCAAAGACCTATAGTTGGTCTTCTAGTAGAATTAGATGCTCCAACAGCTTGTTCTGTTGTACCATCTGGATTCTTAATTGTGACATTTCTGTAGTAAATAACAACTTGCTGAACTTCCCTTAAATATCGTCTTAACTCTTGCATATTGAATGACATAAGTTCATAATCATCTATAGTCATTGCAACAAAAACAACATCTCCACCGTTCAAATCTTTCATCTCGTCTATAAATCTATCTAGATATGTATATCCTTCTGGCCAACTAGGATTTTCTCTACCTAAAGATTCATCTCTCTTGCCTTCTTCGTTTCTCTTATAAGGATTAGAGATAACAGCTTCACTAACAACATACCATTTGGGTTCTTTAAGATCAATAGCCCTAGGCATAGTAGGTTGAATGATCTCAATCTCTATGGGTTTAGTGATTACTTCTACTTGTTTTGTCGCACAACCACTAA
>CALBXV010000356.1 GCA_937890045.1 uncultured archaeon | reverse complement strand
TTATAGGTGCCTTTGCATGAACTCCATACTCAAATGCATCTGCAATAACTGCTTCATTGCCAGCATTCTTTGCCATTGTTAATGCTATACCCTCTAGATTTTTACCATGACCTTCTTGCATAGCAGGTGATTGAGAAATAGTTTCATACATTTTAATAAAAGACACCCTAAACATTTCTTTACGCATAAAGTTTTCAGTCCACTTCTGAAAGAGTGCTCCAATTCCAGTTACTTTAGCAAATGCTTCATCCATAACTTCCCACTTGCCATTCTTTTTATATCTTATTGTTTCTGACTTTGCATCAAAATGAAGTGAACTTTTTTGTATGCCCTCAGTTGGCATAACACCTTCCATAGCAGCTAAAACATTTGCTTCACTAAACTCATACCCAGCTTCCTTCAAAGCTTTATCTACTTTTTCCCTTAATAAAACATCGGTTTTATAAAGTCCTCTAGCCCTAAAAAATTCTTTATTCCCTACATGTGCTAAATAATAATTAAATGATAATGTATTACGTACAGCAGTCGTGAACCCTAAACCTATCTTAGATAAGAACTCAACCCCAGTAAGGATTCTTGTAGTCTTATTAACCCAACCTGGTCTCTGAGTATACCCAATAGTAGCGGTCTTATACATATCATCAAGAAATGTACGCATAGACTTAGCAAGTTCTCCATCCATCTTACTAATACGATGCATAGACTTCATGTATGCTTCTTTAACATGGTTTATTTTATTAAATGCAATAATGTCTTGAGAGTATCTTCTTAATACTCCTAATGGATTCTTACTCCATGCTTCATGTAGACCCTGACCGCGACGGCCTTTTAAATGGTCAGGAGTAGCAGGAGTACCATCTTCTCTCATTTGCTCATAGACTGTAGCCATCTCTTCTAATATTTTTTCCTTACCCATAAGAGTTGATGATTCCTCTAACTCATATATTTTGTGCTTAAACTTTGGAAGTTCAAGTAATAAATAATGGGGAAAGTATCGTGCTTCTTTAATGTTATCTTCTATTCCCTTGATAGCCTCACGTGTTCTCTGTTCAAATCTCTTAAACTTTACATATTCAGGGCCATCCTTACGCTCACCCAAGTATACATTACGGGCAACATCAATAGATTTTCTCAAACCAAGAATAGCAACCTTACCCAGACCTACTTCTGGGTCAGTAAAAGCATCTCGAATAGATTTAGCTGCGTTGATTACATTGTCAGATTCTTCCATCTTAATTTTAGCCCTAACCGAACTGTCACCCTCTATATATTCTATAATCTTAGGTATTACATTTCCGCCTTGCTTTACAATAAGTTTCTCAAGTGATTCTGTAAGCTGTCTTTCTTTTGTTACATCTCCATTAGCTGCAGCCACCCTTATATTATCTTGAATCTCATCTATCTTTTTAATAAAATTTCTAGAAGACTTCTTACCTATTGGTAATTTTCCTACTGCATCAGCTTCTAATAGAGCAGCCTGCATAAATCTCTGAGCCTTCTTCAACTGACCTACAGCGAATACATTATGATTCCTCTCATAAAGAACACTGCGATTAATATTATCTAGAAATGCTTTAATGCCAGGGAACCTGTTAGCTATGGCTCTCGGGACAAAAGTTACTCTTTCAAAGGCACTTATCTTTCGACCACCTAACCTTCTCTCTAATCCTTCCACCTCTATCTTGATTCTGTCGTACATCTTTCTATTTTTATATGGGAAATAAACATCAAATGGTTTGCCAGTTCTTTGCATTACTAATTGTTTAAGCATTGACATACCTAATGTCTGTGATCCTTCACTTGCTCCAACGCCTTCTTGACCAGCAATTCCATAAAACTTTCTTATATTAGGAGACTTGTTCCAAAGTTTTAGAATCTTTGATCCTTCGTCAAAGTGCTTTGTTAATCTTGTTGAATAGGGTTCACATCGTGGCATACTAATTATCCTTTAAAACATTCACCTTGTTCTCGTTTCCTTTTAGCTCTCTCAAATGGGTCACTACGACCTCCCACTATATTAACATCTCCCTCTCTCCGAAAGCCTGTTGTACCATATCTTGCAATAACTTGCTCAGAACCGTCAATCATCTTAACAACTACTTTATTCTTATTAGTTCTATTTATGTCCCAGCCAGGTTTTATAAGATCAAGAGAAGTCTCAAAAGAACCTAAAGAACCCAATCTTAATGGATCATTTAAAACATCATATATCATTCTTTTATGTTCACCTAACTCATTAAAATCTGAAGTACGTGAATTAGTATACTCAGTACTATGAAAACTTAAATCCTCAGATATACTTCTACCAGCATGACTATCTCTCATCCTTCTTAATATTATTCCCTTTCTTTGCGAGAAATGCTGAACAGCATCCTCATATGCACCTCCCTTTTCAATCATCCATCTATTAATAGCATTAACTACTCTAGCGTTTTGTCTTAATAATGGATAAGCCTGCCCCCCTGCCATTGTTAGATCGCCAGATATAGGTTCAGGCTGAATAAGTGACTCATATATATCTTGTATCCTAAATGGATTCTCTTGACCATCTTCAAATCTTCTTCCATAATTTGTAAATAATCTATCTAGCCAGTAGTTAGTATCTATTGCTGACTTAGCATATACTTCATTACCCATAACCTTTTCACTTATAAAAGCTTTAAAAGATTGAGTTGTAATACGCTTAACTGCATTATATGTAGCATCTACATCATCATAAAACCTGCGAACCATGTGATCTTCAAGTGGTACTCTAAAACTCTCAGGATTATATGTTTCTATTGCAGCTAAGGCAGCCAACCCATCTTGAGCCTGATAGTCTGACATATGAACTGTCCTAATAGGATTGTTCAGAATAACATATTTTCTTCCCCTCTTTAAGTAAGTAGAAAAACCTGGTGACAATACAATAGGATTCTTTAATATATTATATGCATCAGGAGTATTATCAAACCCAGCTAAGTTTTTCTTTGTCCACGATTTCCCAACAATATCATTGGCCTGTTTATCATAATTAAATCTAACTTCATATACTATTTTATTAGTCTTTTCAGGATTAGTAAATTTCCTACCCTTACCAGTTAGTACATTAATATTTGCCCATCTATCTGCGCCTTCTTCAACTTTTCCAAAGGCTTCAGGATCAACAAAATCTTTTATAGACCTTTGCTCAAAATAACTTTCCATCTGCTTTAAGTTATTATATTTATCTACTAACCTGTCTAGCCTTGTCTCATTAACAAATCTTTCACTATATAAGTAATCTATATATCCCTCAATTTGTCTCCTGTCAGACTCTATTATCTGATGCATCGCATTTCTCTTCTGTGCCATTTTTAGTTCAATAGCACCTATCTTATCTCCTTCAAATTTCGATGTTGTAATATTATTCCAAAGTTTATCCATCTCTACAAAATCAATTTCTTCACCAGGCTCTCTCGTTGCACGAAGTAATGCAACATTATCACTAAAGGTCTGGTTAAGAGTCATTACATTTTTAAGATAAGGATGAAGGTCATATCTCGCATTAGGACTCCCTTGTGAAAAAATATTTGATTCCCCTAATCTCTTCAGCGAATATGTAGCAGGACTTGACTGCATAAACTGGTCATAATTGTCTGCTCCATCAAATCGAATAACTCTGTTAATCTTTGACGAAACATTTACTTTAGGATCAAAAATATCCATCTCTAATTGTTTTATATCCCTATAACGAGACCCCCCTGTATCGTTTCTAAAGAACATATCTAGTAAGGCAGACTGCTTTTCTGAATCCCTCTTTCCATCAGCACTGTATCCGTAACGTCTCCACAATCTATGAAATATATACGCATTTGGATTATCATAGAAACTACGCATATCACCCTGCATCCTCTGTAATTCCCAGTACTCAGGCTGTCTTTGCCCAGTCTCATCAAATACTCCACTAAAGACTCTTTGAGGTCTACCAGTAGTCATAATCATTTCACGAATAATATCTCTTGTAACATCCATCTTGCTACCTTCTAGGTTATAACTATCTCTAAAGATACCACGATCATTCTCATTAGAAATTATCTCATTACCTTGAGAGTCTCGACCATGAAGTCTCTCAGCAGGAAGTTCTTCCCGAGACATTCCCGTCGGTAGTCTATTAAATAATATATAATCCATAACTTCTTGTTCACTAGCATAAGCTAATTTGCTTGCCCCTTTGTGAGGGTCTAGTATTGTACTTGCCACATCATTTAATCTTTGCGCCATTACTTGTCTAGCTCTATAGCCACTTTCTATTCCACCCTGTCCCTCCTCTGTAAATCCTAAGTCCCCTATTAAACGATTAAATACTGACTCTACGGGAGCACGTGTTGGCTTTATTATAGCATCACCCATCTGCAATCCTACATTATGTAAGAAAGTAAGAGAGTGATTCATTCTAACAATTCTTCCTATAAGACGTTTATTAGACTCATTGTTAGCCTTTAAATTATTAATAGTATCAAGAGGAAGAGTTCCAGCAGATTTGGTCATATTAAACTCATTCTCAAATAGATCAGCCCTCCACTCTGACTTAGTATAAGGATGTGGTTCAATAGTTAAACCTGATGTTCTTAAAGCCATCTTCCACACTCCACGTGGAGCATCACCATACCAAAACAACTTATCTACATCAAAATCTCCTTGATGCTTGGTTAATACATCTAAAGAATTAACTCCTACAACATTTCCATTAAGAGGGTCTTGATTGTATCCCTTAACTCTATTAATAACCATATCACCCATCTGTTGTCTAGGTATTCTTAAGCTAACGTGACCAACCATAGCATTGTGGCTCTTCAGTTTCTTCTGTGCTTCTCCATATTTTTTTCCAGCAAGCCCCTTATATTTTTCTACCCACATAGCTTTCACATGACTTGGTAAGTTTCTAAAAGAAGGGCCAGTCCCTTGTACAAGGTCGCTAATCTGCTGGGCTGTAAGCCTAGATACATTATCTCTAAGAATTGTATCAACGATTTGTAATGACTCACGCATACCCCTTGTGGCTCTACCTTGGCTCATTCTTCCAATAGTCTGATCGTAAAACTGTGAACTGTTCGTCTCTTTGTTCCAAATACGAACTATATCTTGCCCAGTACCATTATTGGTTGCAAAGATAATAGGAATATCACGATAGTCTGTATGTGTAATTCTACCAGCAGCTTCATTTGGAAGAAGAATCTCTCCATATGTTGTTTGTCTTCTATGGTCACCCCTTTCTTGAAAGTTTATAACTCTATAAGTAGGAAGTTTAAGATCAGGGTTCGGTGTAAATACAGAAGTACCAGCATTCTCACTTGATGGTGCACTTAGCCTTCCTATGGTCTGCTTATTGAACATTCTAAGAATCTGCTTTTGTATTAGTATATCTTGTGTGTCAAGACCCCAGTTAATCATCTTATTTACCATAGAATGACTACCATATTCTTTAAATGCACCTGTTTCATCCATCATTCTAAGGAGTTTTCTAACCTCTGCATTTCTAGCTACACCACTCAACTTCTGAGCGTCTTGCATAATCAAATCTATATTATTAGGTAATCCCATATATTTTACAAGATCAGATGACTCTGATGTACTCATCCAATTATGAATAGCATCTACTACACGACCACGTTCTAATGCTTTAGGAGCGAAAGCTGTGCTTACGTCAGCATGGTCAATAACAAGAGCATTTCTATTAGCATCATAATTACTCTCAATTCCCCTGCCAAGATTCTCCATAAAACTAAAATTACGACTAAATCGCATTGGATTTAGGTTAAATCCAATTCCCTCTATTGGTGTTCCAGTATGAAATTTAGCTGATGACTGACCCATAAGAATATCAATTCCTTTGGCATCCATATAAGTTGCAAGTACTGGGTCATAGAAAAAGTTTTGCTTTCCTATAAGAGTTGATGTATCACTGTTATGATGGATCAAAGGTTTAACTCCTCCACGACCTTCTCCTAATCCCGCCCCTTGTTGGGCAAAAGCAATGTGTGCAGCACCAGTACCTAAGTAAGCAGCTCCATCCATATTTGAAGTAGTCTCTTCAAGAGATGCGTACTCACCAGCATTAATCCTATCAATCATATCTCGTATAGACTGTCCTGCCTCACCAGCTTGTTGATTCCTAGAAGTTAGATCAGATAAAGCATCTGTTAGCTGCCTAAGAATTTGTTGCCTAGCTCCAAACAGGGGGTGATTGGCTATTTCATCTGGTAGAATACCAACATCAAATTTATAACCCTTAGCACGTGCGTCTGAATATGCAACAGCTAGAGGATCATTAGGATCAATATGTTCTCTAATTAATCTTTCATGGGCATTTTCAATAATAGGGTCAAATGCTGTTGCGTTTCTTTTTTCACTTAGATGTGCATACTTAAATATAGAAGCTGAATTTCTCTTCATCTCCTCAATATTTCTAGAACCCATCAAATCATTGAACCCTTTAGTATTAATAAAATTATAATACATTGCTCTCATCAATACTCTCTCTTCTGACCTGCTTTCATTGAGATTATTAGATTCAACCGATTCAACTGAACGTCTAAAGAGTCTTTCAAATCCTGCGGCTTGGGGTCCAGATAATGTAGATAGTTTCTCGTCATACCATGTTCGAACCCTGTTAGCAAAACGAGTTTGATTTTCAGATAACATCGTTGCATCGTAAAGCATGTCATCACCCTGAGAAACAGCTAGTCTTCTCCATATACCATCTTGCGCTCTATCCTCAGTAAGATCACGAGCTCTGTCCAAATCACCTTCTTTCCTCGCAGACCTGGACATCTCAGCAGTGAATTTGAAATCAGTAGGAGTATCTTCGACAGAAACATTTTCTATCTGGTGTATGCTTACCCTTCTGCCTTTTGTAGTTATACCCTCAGCGGAAAGATAAGATATATTTGTAAGTTTTGGTTCTCCCTCTGGGTTTATCCATGCTGAAAATTCTTCAATAGACCCTCTCATTCTTACAGCGTCTGGGTCTTGGACTAGTGTCTTTAGCCTTGCATTATATGTAAAAACAATAGGCTTGGTGGTATTAACAATCGTTGCAACCATCTTAGGTATTTCATAATGTACAAACTCATCAACAACCTCATTACTATGCCTGATTACTGCTTCTTCAACAGTCTCACCAGCCCTGGCTTCTAATTTTTGAGTATCATATAGTTCTTTTGATCGAGATGTAGCATTCTGTTTAACATCATTAATGATCTCATTGAGGACATCCATTAGTTCCGTTGGTATCTTTCTCCTCAAATCCGCACCAAGTCTCTCTGTATCCTCAAGAGTAGCCCTGACAATACGCTCTCTTAATTTTTCATCAAAATTACCAGTCTCTTTATTAAGCATTATACCACCATGCTTAACAGCTATAGTATTTGGATTTACAGAAGCCGATACAGCAGCCTGTCTAGAAAGAAATGCAGATGATTCTTCTGCTATCTTTTGTTCATACCGAGCGGCAGCTTCAGGGTTAACAAGTTTCTGATTTACTACTCTTACAGTTTGTAAGTACTCTTGTAAAGGACCCCATCCTCTATTCTGTACAAAATCCTCAAGTAATTGCTCCTCAGACCTACCCTTTTGAGATGATTGATTCATTTCTCCTAGTAGCCAACTTCTTAATTGACCTAACATATTTGACACTTGTGGTCGGTTAACAGCTCTACGGCCATCAATTAGCATCTGTAATATAACTTTTTGTGCTTCCGTTCTTTGAAGAATATCACGACTCTGAATAGCAAGAGCTCTATCTCTCACGCCAGACATCCTGCCAGAAATTCTTTGCATTGTTTGTGCTACAGCATTTGCTCTTGTATCGGAGCCTTCATATTGACCAGTTAATGATGCCTCTACTTCCTTTACAGCTTCAACTGCATTTTCAAGTTCTACTATAATTTTTTCTACATCTTTTAATCCAGCCTTTGTAAGCCTTTTAGAGTTAGCCATTTCTGTTAAGGCATGAATTGAAGACTCCATAGATGCAACATTCCATTCCATACCCTCTGATAAGAACCTATTCTTTAAAGACTTTCCTAATGCATCCAAGGCCTCCCCATCTTTTGATGAATCTAAGGCATTAAATAGATTGTGAAGAGGTTCTTCAACTAAAACATTATAATCAAGTAGCTTCTTAATTTTCTTTAAAGCTTTAGACATAAGAGGAACATCTATTTCTCTTCCTGCATCTCTTAAATATCCATCACGACTATACATGCCTTCATCTCCAGCATCTATAACCAAATCCTTAACAACACTCAACCTCTCATGAAGTTTTTCGTATATTTCCATATACTCTTTTAATTCTGCCCTATTCTCTGGCTCTCCAAGACGAGACTCATTTTCTATTAGCATCTTTCTAAATGTTTCTCTATTGGGGACTGCTATCCCTTGTCTCCCGCCTTCACTAGTAACTCTTGGGAAAATTGCTTCGGAGCCAACAGTTAAATAATCCAATATAGATGCTACGTCTGGAGGTAGCGATCCACGACCTCTTTCCCATAAATATCTACTTACTTCTTCTCTAAGAGTAACGGTATCTTCAAAGACCATGTCTTGAGAAAATCCCCTCTCTTTCATTAGCTTCTGCAGCCTTCTTGCAACATCTATATCTATCGTTTCATTTCTAGATATTTGTCTGACCTGCCTTTTGCTTTGAACAGCTAATACTTGCGCGGAGTCAACAGATTCCTGTAACCCAGCAATCTCCTCTTCAGTTGCCTTTCCAGTTCTATCTACAACTCTATATGATCCAAGCTTATCATTAACCTTCGTATCAGCAGTGCCAAATACCTCCTCAAAGATTCTAAGGATTGGCTTGTCCTTATCAGTAACAACATCTGCTCTATTCTCAATTACATCAAATATTCTTTCATAAAGTTTCTTCCTATGATGGTCAAAAACCCCATCAATCATTCTATTGTCAGCTGCGTCAATATATATATCTGCTTCTGAACCAAGGGTTGAAGTAATAGTATCTCTTTTTAGATTAGATAATACTGTAGCAGCTTCTTCCTTCATTCGAGGAGTAATCTCTGAAAGATTTTTCCCCTCTTTAGTAGACATTGTTTCAGCCCTGCCAATTCTTGTAAGAATGTCAATCAGTTTATGATACTCATTAAAAGAGCCTAAATCTCCACCTTCAGAGCCAGAGATTTTTTCAAACTGTATCTTCCCATCTTTCTTACCTCTATTGTCCCTGTACTTTAAACCAGCAGTATTAGCAAAAGCAATAGTTGAATCCTCAAGTAATCTAATATTACTCTCTGCGACCTCATTCTCTGCTCTTACCTCTGCCGTCTCCCAACCCACATCTTTAATCGTTTGCTCTTTATCAGCATTAACTATAATCTCGTTCAGTTTTCTAGCAATATCTGATCTCTCAGCAGCTGTTAGAAATTTTAAATCATTTGGGGAAGGAAGAAATTGATCTACATCAGATACGCCTAGAGCTGCAGCTTCAGCAGATTTCATTGAGAAATACTTATTAAAAGCCTTGTTGATAATATCTTCTGTAATTTCGCCCTCAGCAACTCCCGCTTCTTTTCTAGATTGATACTCTTCACTCTGAAGATATTCATCAAAAATCTCTTTGACCCTTTTCATAGTAGGTTGCTTAAGTAATCCAGCTCCCCACAATCCTTCTTCTTCTCCTATCTCCATTACTTCAACCATCGTTCTAACGTGCCTAGGCGCAGAACCCATAAGCCTGAGAATTTCTAATTGCTCTTGATAGTTAGACCTATAATGTTTTGCTTGCTCAGTTTTTTCTCTACTAAGGGGTTTACGTCTTTTAGTAAAGAAAGCGCCAACCAATGCGTGTGTAAGAAATTCTGCAGGGTCTGCTTCTGCTATAAATTGTGGATCAAGTAACCCACCGTTAAAATGTATTTGACCATCATGAGATTGAAAGCCAGGCAATCCACCAGCAAAAAACATAGTTCCTACAGCTAGTCTAGGGATTGATTCAATTATATCTCTTCCCACTTCTTTCCCTGTTATCGTCCGAAAATCTTTATATCTTTTAGTATACCATTTATCAACAAATCTCCTGAGTATATCATTCCCAATTCTACCTGATGCAATTGCCTCCCTATTTAATGTATGCTTCACACCATCTACTACTACTTCAATACTATGATCTTTATCTTTTCTCATAATCATTTGCGCGTATGATCTCAACTCATTTGTACCCATTTGATTGTACTTAGGTTTACGCTTAGCAATTTTCCAGAAATCATTTAAAGTCTTTCTTATTGGAGTAGTTGTTCCACCAGGGATAGCTTCTACAAGAGGGAGCATAGCCGCAAACATAAATGTATTAAAGGCAGTATCTTTTACACGAAAATCTCTACCTTCTTTATGAGATAGAGCCACTTCAGATGCCGCGTTATATATACCAAAATTAACAAAACCGTCAGCAAACTTTGTAATGTAACCACCAATCCTACCCATCTCTGCTGGACTGGCTTTTCTAGTTAGCATCTTAGCTCCCCATGCACCAAACGTATTAATGTGCCTACCTTCTCTAATACCCTTAATTAGCGCATTTGATATTTCAATAGCATTTTCTTTAGTCATATCAAGACCTTCTGCTTTAGCCTGCTTCATGAGAGATTTCACAGACGTTGCTCTCAATCCTGATTCAAATGTTTGTATAGCTAATGCATTACCTGACTCATAAATACCAGCCTTACCAGCAATCTGCTTTTTATAACTAGGGAATTTCTTTGGCTTGCCAGTCAACCTGCTAGTCGCAGAAGTCTTAACCTTAGTTTTTATCGCTCCCTTTAAGGCGGTTTTAGCACCCTGCTGTGACATTCCAAATTGAGTAGCAGCTCTTCTAGCAGCATCTCCACGTGCAATCCTAATAGCAGCTCTCGTTCCCTTCGCGGCAGATACAAGACCTCTTGTACCTAATCCTATCCATTTAATAGGTGCAAAGAAACCAGCTGCTCCACCAATAACTCCACCAACAGTTTGAGCCATTGTTCTCTCTCCGCCCATCGGTAGAAAGCTAGACTCTTCAGCGCCTAACGCTTGTCTTAGTGACTCAGACGCTTCTGGAAACAAAAATTCTGAACCAAGGCCTGCAGTAGCGGACTCATAGAAATCCCACGTAAGCTGACCCCAGAAATCACCAGCAATCTCTTTAGCCCCGCCTGATGCAGGACGAGGTTTCTTTGTAGTCTGAATACCTTGAGTGGGAGGAAAGAGAGTTCTAGGTCGGTTAAACTTGCCTGAAGTAAAATCTGATACTAACTGACCTAAGGCGCTGTCATCTATTGTTATATTTCTTTCTGCTAAAGTTTTTCTGAGAGTCTTAGTTAAATTTTCTCCCATTATACTGTCTCCATCCGAAACCCTATGGGACTCGGAGTTCTAACTGACCAGCTATATATGAAGGAACTCTAATTTCTTTGTTAGTATCTACATCCCTAATTAAATATTTCCCCTCTGCCGTATTATCAGGAACGCTTATTATTTCATAAACAACTCCTTCAACTGGGTCATATCGTTTTTCACCCACCTTTACATCCGCAGCCTTAGCTGAGGGGCTACGTCCCATCGAGCCTTTAGCTAAGAACGCATTAACTCCTGATACCCCTTCTTTACTATGTAGACTCGCCATCTTCTTAGCTCTGTCTGGGTCTCTACCCATACTCTCTAATAAAGATGCAAATTCAATTTGATTTAAAGAATCAAATACATCTTCTTGCTCGAATTGGTCTGCAATCTTAGCTGCAAAAACATCTTCATATGTTCTTATCCCAATAGGAGACTGTATCTCAAAATCACCTGTTGAAAACTCTAAAACTTCCCTAGCTATATCTCTCTCATTCGCACGTGCAACTGGGATTGCTTGTAAGCCTTTAAAGGTACCATCTTTCACAACCCCCATCTTGACTAATGCTTCTAACTTGGAGCCTGCCTTTGGTGATCCATCATCGTTTCTTTGCGTATAGTCCATCTCCAGAATCCCCTCACCTAAATCTAACATCTTGTCACGATAGGCTTCTGGCTGAGTTGCATATCCAATAATAGCGTTATATATTTCTACTCCATATTTATCAAGCTCAGTCTCATTCTTATTAACATTCATTCCAGCGGCTTTTAAAAGTTCTTTATAATACCCAGTACCCGTCTTGCTATCTACATCAGTAGGATCAAATGACCCTCCACCAAAATCACTAAACATACTATTAGATAGTTTAGTCATTGTCATCTCATTAGCATCGTGAGCAACTTCGAGTAACTTAGCTCCCTTCTCAAATGCATACTTCTCTGACCTGAGAGCCATAGCTTCCTTCTGTTGCATCCTTCTGGCACTTGATTCTAATAGAGCTAGGGTCGTTTGGACTTGTCTATCCTCAGACCTCTGCTCGGCTTCGTAGCCCATATCTATAATTTTTAATAAGTCTTGTAGTCCGCTAGGCATTATCCCCCCAACATTCCTCGCTTCACGTTATCCCAAAAGTCACCTTTCGTGGCATGTTTCTGTCTCTCCGCCTTAAGAGATTTTGTTTGTGCATCAATTTTGTTGGCTTCTGTTGAGTACATTTCGTCAATAGCCATCATATCTCTACTAAATGCGTCTTCTTGTTTTTGTATCTGAGCCCCATAAGACTCAGTAGTTCTTTCTCTTCTTTGCTCTGCTTGCCAATCACCAGATATTAAACCACTTTTCTTAGCTGCAGATTGTGATGCTCCAGTAATATCTTCCATACCATAAGATGTTGATCTCCCAAGTTGTGTAACACCAGTACCAAATTCCATTCTACCAACCTCTTTTTTAGCTGCAGTAGCCTCTCCTAAATCTCTCATAGACTGTTGAAGACCACCTAGCTGGTCATCAATCACTCCTATTTGCCTATTAGCTTCATCCGTTTCTTGCTTTGCTCCCCAAAGCATTT
>CALBXV010000355.1 GCA_937890045.1 uncultured archaeon | reverse complement strand
TTACTGTTTCATGTGCCATTTTTATATCCTCTCATTTATACCTAAATATAGGCATTTTGGACCATGCGAGTCAAGCCTTTTTTTAATTATTTTTGAGCCACTTCTCAGACTCGAACTGAGGACCTGCTCATTACAGGTGAGCTGCTCTACCAACTGAGCTAAAGTGGCTAATTTTTTCCCGCCTCCGTCCCTCTTTAGATACCATCCGTACACTAAATTTTATAGGTGAATTTACACCAGCAGTTTACTGGTACTGCCAAACCCTTATATTATATTTAGTGTGTGTATATTACATTGGTATTTCTCCTTAGTTATGAGTGCTGAACAGGATTCGAACCTGTGAATAATGGGTTTGCAACCCACCCCGTTAGACCACTCCGGCACCAGCACATTATTATCCTTCAAATTGCCACTCATATTCATACTTATATCTTATACTCTCAAATATTTCCCAATCTAATTCCCAATCTCTATCTATGCAAACTACTTTATCTCCTTCTATATACTTTACAGGCATAAAACAATGCGCATCATCAGCATCATAATATTCAAAATCTGCTGTTATTTTATGAATAGTAATACCATCAACCGAATTTACATAACCATTTAATACGCTTTTATATAACTCTTTATCGGACTCATATCTTTTAGCTATATCTTCTATACCACCTTTTCCAAAATTTCTATATAGTGGCAAATATTTTTGATATGGCATCCACATAGATACTTTATAACACACATCATCTATTTCAGTATTATCTTTAATATGAACATTCTTTTTAAGTATTAAAAGAATTTTACCTGTTTTATTATAAAACTGATAGTCTTCGTCTTTTGCCCAAGAAACACACCAACTAGTACCTTTACCATATATCTTAACTGCATCATGTGTATATGGTATAATAACTTTAAAGTTATCATTTTCCATATACAACTCTGATTGGTTATTCTTTATTTCTCTTATTTCAGATCTAGATAGATTTTTCATGTGGAGCTCCAGGGATTCGAACCCTGCTGATATCCTCCGTGCAAGGGAGGTGAACACCCCAAGCATTCCCGAGCCCCGAGGGCAGGGATGGATTCGAACCACCGTAGTCTCACGACGCCAAACTTACGGTTTGGTGCATTTAACCGCTTTGCTACCTGCCCGTAGCCCCAACGGGAGTCGAACCCATATCTCCGCCTTGAAAGGGCGACGTCCTCACCATTAGACGATGGGGCCATATTAAAAGGAATAATCAAATAATTCCAAATCTCTTTTAAACCACCAACCAACTATCTTCTTTGATTCTTCTGTATAGTATTGTCTATAATCTTTTAATCTACCTGATTTATTAAACTCTTCTAATTGTTTATGTCCTTTCCACAAAGAACTATCTTTATCTAAACCAATATGTTTACATATGTATTCAAAATCTTCCTGTAAATTTTCGTATCTACCTACAAAATCTATTATCTGTTTACCATCCTTTTCAATCCAAAATACTTGTGGCCACCGCCAAGGTGGGACAAGTGATTCAGGATGCTCTCCCATTTTGGCAAATGGTTTCTTTCTTAAATATTTAACCCATTCATCAAAAGACATCATTTCTGCTGACCTTCTAACATTTGTCATAGATGTTCCTATGTTTCTATAGAATGCCCAGAATGATACCATTCTATCATATGGATTTCTTACAAATGCAAACTTATACAAATCATTCCAATTATCTATTTTTTTTTCATCTCGTAATGTAATAGCCCTAATATGTCTTTCTGAATTTTTTCCTTTCTGTACAAACGCTTTTCGTAATGTAATAGCCCTAATATGTCTACCTGATAAGACGCCATCCTTTTTACAATCACATGGTTTAGTATGTGTACATAAACGTGCGAACGCTTTTTCTTCAAAAGTGTACGGTTGTTTCATACCACTTAATCTACACAAATTACTTCTCAAAGAAGTGCCAGCATTTTTTGGGATATGTATAAAAATAAATTTATATTCATTATTTAAGATCATAATATCCACTTCTATGTCTTACATTCTTATCAACTGTTCCATCATTATAAGCAAGTCCTTTTTGCCAACAAGTACCATATCTCACTCTTTTTCTACCTATATAAACAGGACACATTATATCTAATTCTTTATATGCTATTAATCTATGTCTACCATCTACTATTTTCATAAAACCATCTAAGTCTAATGGTAAATGAACGTGTGGTATTATTAATTTAAAGTAATCTATAAGTGCACGATTTGTTACTTCACCAAATCTTTCCCAAACACATAAACAAACTGAAGCTCTTTTATGTATCATTTTATGATTTAAATGTGGCGCTTCATCTAACCAATCTTGAGGTGGTGGCCAATCGCTTCGTGAAATGAATATTGGATTAACCCAACTATGTGGTTCTTCTGAATATAACTGTTTAAAAAAACCAATTTCTTTATTGCTTGGCGTACTCTTCATAATCGAACTTATAATCAAATGTTTCTAAATCTCTTGAACAATAATCTGCAACTCTATCTATTAATTCATCATCAAGTATTGGAATACTTTTATCTATTAACTCTATATCTTTTGTATACCAATGACTATAATGCTTTTTCTTCAAATTAAATGTTGGATTAGAGTTTCCTAATATTATTTCTACTCCAAGTTCTTTACAAATATATTGCCAACTATTTTCTATATCTTCAAACTTACCAATAAAATCATATCTACCTAAATCACCTAACATACTTGTTTGATTCAAATTTCTTTTATAATCTATACAAGCATTTACATAATCTTTAAAATAAATTTTATCTATACTAAGCCCCATTCTTTCCAATAAGTCTCTATCAGAACTTGAACTAAATCGTCGTTCACGTCTTTTATATATTATTTCATCGCCCAAATATTTACCATAACTAGCATACCTATTCTTAACATCTATATAATCAGAAGAACTTGCCCAATTAGAAACTAAAAAATCAAATGGATTCCTTACAATTGTAAATACAAAATAATCATCCCAATATTTTTTATATTTTCTTTTACTCTGTGCGCCTGTTAAATGTCTATCTTTAATTAATACAAACTCTTCATTAGTAATTTCCTTTGATTCATTTGGTATATACCAACCAAAAGCCTCTTCTATACTTGTTCCTGCAGTATGTGGTATATGTACAAAAATAAACTTATGTTTATGATTTATCATTTAGTTACTATGAATTGTTTCGTGTTCTTCCAATAATCTAAACGTTAATATCCATTTCACATCTTCACCTTCATCCCACTCTTCATATTCAGATAGAATACAACAATCAGTAGACATTCTATCTAATACTGGTTGAACTTGATCTTCTTTATGACATATAACATTTATAAAATTTTCATTAGTTCTAACCATTACAAGATTATCCCAATGATTATATACTGTATTTTCTTTCATAAGATTACATCTCTTCACCATACAAACTATACTTCTTGATTGGTTCAGGTTTAACTACACCATCGTCTGTATAAATTTCTCCAGCCTTAGCATCTATATCAAATCGTGTAGAACCATTTACCATAAAAATAGAATTAAGACAATCTGTAAGTGTTGAGTGAACAACTTCATCTCCTTCGATAGACCATCTATCTCCAGGTGGAACTCTCTTTGCAATAATATGCTTCATATTAATCCTTTAATAGTTCTTTTTTATTCGTTTCTTCTTGTTTAGGTTTTATATGATTCTCCATATCCCTCAATCGTTTTTCCATTTGAAGTAACACATCATATATCTTATCAAGAACAACCGTTATTTTTGTTTCGGATAAACCCATAGTAATCTCCTTAGTTAGTGGAGCTGGTGGGATTCGAACCCACGTCCTGTATGTCTTTTTAAAAGAGTCATTCACAACTTAGTTAGTTTCAAATCGGTAGTAACTAACAAACCACCATACACCATTTTACTCAGAATGGTTTAACTGGTAGCATGTTTATCGTCTAAAGGCTACAGTAAGACATATACCTAACTTATTTTATGACCGAGTGTTAGGTAACTCAGTAACTTATGCGTAAGCGTAAGTTGGTTGGGAATCCATTACGGGTTCAACAAAGATGTCAAACATCCGTTCTGTATTGGCTAAGTGCCAATCAATTTCCAACCCTTGTAGCGATTTATCGCCATTTAGGTTTGTTGAGTATTATTAAAGAGTCTACTCATACTCTGTTGCACTCTATTGTCAAATAACACCAGTCGAAACCAAAAAATCAGCCCCGATATTATTTCCAAAGTTTCCATCCCTTATGTTGTCGTTTTCTTTCGACAACACCTTTATGGAATGAATTGTAATTAAGATTATTCTCATTACACCATTTGGATAATCCTATAACCTTAACCTTTTCTCCTGTTGGACTTTCCAACAGAAATTCTTTTGCAGTAAGTTGATTACCTTCTTTGAAACCACCTGTTTTAGAATAGTCTGTTTTAGAATAATCTCTATTCTTATTTGCTTTCAACGCTCCTGCTCTACCTGATTCTGATAATTTCATTCTTATTAATTCTTCTTTACTTACCATCTTTGCTAAACCATACCAAGCAACTTTGTCTTGCCATCTATTATGTTTCTCATATAGTTTTTTATGTTCATTCGCATGTTCTTCGATTGTAAGATAAACCAAGTTATCTTCATCATCAGTTCCACCCGCGTATTTGGGTATTATATGGTGTTTGTGTTTCATACATATAAATATGTCGATACCATAAAAAACATCATATTATTAAGTATTAAGAAGGTGTGGCATACCTTCAATATTTCCTGCTCTTGTAACTTCTATTAACTCTACTTTAGAATAAAACTCAGGAAAATTGTTAGCACCAACATAGCTGAAAGAACTACGAATTCCCTCTTGTATATCTTGTATAATTCTTTTGACCTTCCCTTTGTATGGTATAACTTTGTGATTACCTTCGACATTTTTATTATCCCCTCTTGATTTTTTAGAGTCCAATGATGCTGAACCTCTATATTTTTTATGTAACATTTCATTCGGCCATTGGCCTATTTTTTCAATCGTGCCTGGAGTTTCTTTAGTACCTGATAACAGGGAGCCCAACATAATCGAGTCAGCCCCACAAGCAAGTCCTTTACACACATCACCAACATTACGGATCCCACCATCACCAATAATAGGAATGTTATACCTATCAGCAACGGCGACGCAATCACGGATAGCAGACACTTGAGGGATTCCGACACCCGTTCTAATTCTCGTTTCACATAAGCTTCCATTTCCGATTCCCACTCTAATCGAGTCCGCTCCTTTTTCACATAAGTATTCACACGCTTCTCCTGTCGCAACTGATCCCGCAACAACTTCAACTCGCGATAAGTTTTGTTTGATCTTTTCAATTGCTTCTCCTACTAATTTATGATGTCCATGCGCTACATCTATAAGTAGAACATTACATCCGTTCTTAATTAATTCTTGTGCCCTTTCTAAATAATCCCCTGTAACTCCAATAGCTGCAGATAATGGTAATTCACAATGATCATACTTTTCAGTATGTAACTGATTCATTATCAATGATTGTTCTTCAATAGTATTAAATCTATGTACAACACCAACTCCACCCAACACCATCATAGCAAAAGCCATATCAAATCCAGTAATAGTATCCATAGGTGAAGATACAATTGGTATATCTAATAAAGTTTTCTTAGTAAATCTTGTAGTAATATTTATGTCGTCTCTATGTTCCACATCTGAATATTTAGGTATAATATTTATGTCATCATATGCTAATGCTCTTCTCATCAATTTACCTTCGTTATTTTCTCGTACCAGGGACTAAACCAATCTAAAACATCTCTTTGGCTTCCATATACTTTTAATAAATCTCTTTTCTTAATTAATAAATCTTGTGGTAATCTTTCTTTACCTTTATCAAACTGCCATAGTATTTCAGGTCTTAAATGATTTAATATATCATGCAATGCTCTATGTCTTGGGTGACCATATTCACCTGCTCTATTATGAGTTACAATCTTTTCCCATTTTTTTTCTCTCAATACTCTCAATAACTCATAAATAAGTTTTTCTCTATGATAATCTTCTCCACCTTTATAACCTGTCCAATGTTCAAAATCTGTAATTCCTATAAATTGCATGGAATCCTTAAACTCTTTTTGTCTAACATCATTGTGATATTCATCTACTACTACAACTTTATATTCTTTTGGGTGTGATAATAATTCAGCGCCACCAAATAGTGCTTCATCATCAGGGTGCGCTACAATCATTATCTTATTAATCATTAATTATGCCACACACTTCAATGTTTACCCTTTATATAAAGTTGTCCATGTTTAGAACAAATTTTATTTACCATTTCTAATGTTTCTCCACCAAGACAATCAGGACACCAACATTGTTCAGTACCATATTCAGGATGATTAAATTTAAATCTTTCCATACATTCATCGTGTGTTTCTTCTCTCATCATATCCTTTTTCTCTAAAGACATACCATGAATCCAATTCTCAGGTTGTACAATTCTCTTCCGCCTAATAGGCATCATATGAACATCTTCTAAATGGTCATAGAATCCTTGACCCGGCTCAGTTAAAGCAGTACATAATAAACATTTAGTCTTCATCTTCTACCCAAAAATTTCTTTGAAACCGTTCTGACCATTCTGAATGACCTTCCTTTATCTTATATTGTTGAATATAGAAATCTAATTCGTCAGTATCTATATTTTTATTAAGTCTCCTAGATAAGTATTCACCTAACGTCTCTTTCCTTCTATATTTTTTTTGTTCGTATGTTTTCATACAAAACTTCAGCCCATTTTTTATTCCCAAGAATATTTGGATGACCTCTTAACAATCCAAATTGGCCTTTGTAAATTGTTTCTTTTAATGGACGATCTGATATTGTGAGTCCCGATAATATATCTTTAGTATCACAAAGGGTTTCTAAGTAACTTTTACAAGACCAATAATGTCCTTTACTATAAACCCAATTATCTAAATTAACCAACTGAAATAAATTACTATTATTCTTTCTATATTCTTTACAAAGTGGACTTAATAAATTTTCTAATGCATCAAAAAATAAATATGATATTTCATGTGCTTCAAACCAAGATTGTAAAAAAATTATTTGTTCTAAATATTTTCTAAATTGATCATTTTCGTTTAAAAACTCTTTTTTCCATTCTCTATGACGTATTTTACTTGATCTCAAATATTGTTTAGTTAAATTACTAAACATTTCAAATCTTGTAAATTCTGTCCAACCAATAATAAACAAACTGTCTTTAAAATTTTTAGTAATAATTTGTTTTTTAAGTTCGCGTTCTTTCCATGGCCACAATTGTGATACCCAACCTAAAGTAGTTCTAATTATTCTATCATTAGATCCACCTGCAGTACTTGGACCAGGTAAAAATTTACTAAATTTTTTTTCATCAATTCTAATATTTGTTACTTCAGCTCCTAATTTTTCTCCTAATACTGCTGGCCACCCATCTATTTCAGGTGTAACACCATCTCCATCACACGCAGTGTAACTACAACCATTAACTATAAGTCTTTTATACTTCAATGATAATACACTTCTACATTTTTATGTGTTTGTAATACTGATGCTGGTACATCTTCAGTTACTTTACCATTTAATGCTTTTTCTAAAATGTCTTTTTTATGATCTCCACTTGCCATTAATATTATTTTCTTTGATTCCATTATAGTTCCTATTCCCATAGTTATTGCTCGTTTAGGTACATCATCTACTGAATCAAAAAATCTTGAATTGTCTTGTATAGTTTGTTCGTCTAAATCTACTACTCTTGTTCTTGACTTAAATGAAGAACCAGGTTCGTTAAATGCTATATGACCATTACTACCTATACCCAATATACACAAATCAACTCCACCAAAATAATTTATTTTATCTTCATATGCTAAAGTAGGTCTAAATGGGAAATGACAATTATCAGGATAGATATTAATTCTATTAAATAAATTTTCCTTCATAAATGTTTGATAACTTTGTGAATGATTTGGATTCATAATATAAACATCAAGATTAAATGTTCTAACATAAGACCAATTTAAATTTCTTTTAGCAAGTTCTTTATATAATCCGATTGGTGTACTACCTGTAGGAAGGACTAGTTGTTGAAAAACTTTTTCTACAAGCTGTTCCTCAACTATATCTGCTACAGTTGAACTTAATTCTTTATAACTATTTAGTTTTTTTACCTTCATTATTCTTTTGCATTTCTGCAACTGTTTCGAAATATCTTAAAGCAACTCTATATGGATTAGCATTTGCACTTGGTCTTCTATCTTCAAGATATAATCCATAATAATCTTCGTCGGATAATAATCTTTTATTCAAACCCATAGTTACTATTCTAACAGAAACATTTTTATTATCTATTTCTTTTGATAAAACAAATACATTACCAGTAGTAGTTCCGTGATCACCATCTTGTCTTTTTTCATTTCCTATACCATATTCAGTTACGTGTTTTCTATGATTTTTAGCTAATTGTTTTAATAATGCTTTAGTATATGGTGCTTTTTTAATAAGATTTATTCTCTCTTCTTTATCCATTTCAATTATTGATGATGGATTATCTTCAGCTTTTTTAATATCTAAATAATCTTCAACACTTTCTGCTCTTGTTTTATCATTAGAATAATTAAAATGTAATCCAGAACCTGCCCAAGGATCCCATTCTACAGACCAACCTTTTGGTTTTGGTTCAAATGAAACAGTTAATTCTTCATTACCTATTTTCCATATAATATAACGACCAATCATTGTTTCATCTAAAGTTTGTAATGGTTCTGTAGGACCAAACTGTACTTCCCAATGTCCAGGACCTTGTTCTTTAACTGCCTGTACCCTATTAACTTTTAAACCCATTTTAGCACAAGCAAAAACTATATCATCTTGTGTATCCAATGATGATAATTCGTTTTTAGAATAAACACATAAGTGTTCAAGTAATCTTCTATTATTTTTTCGAGTTGAGTTATCAAGAAGTTTTTGAACAGTTTGACATACTCCTTCAGATGTTTGTATATTAAATAATTCTTGTTCTGATGGGGAAGTATTATCTTCATTTGGAAAAAGATAATACTCTTGTTCTATTCCAACCCAGGGATTATAGAAATTTGTTTTTTCTAATAATTTTTTTAACTTATCACGGTATGAGTCTTTAGATACACCATCTTCACATAATACTAAATAATGTGCTTTATCAGGAGTATCATCTTCTAAAGGATCTGACCAAATTCCTATTGGTTTTAAAATAAAACCACGTTTCACTATATCAGAATCAATCGTTTGTAGTTCACGTTTCGTCAATTCTTTACTATTTTTAATTGGTAAATCGGTTAGTTTTATTTTATATGTATCTGTTTCCTGTTTTAGATACAGTTCTTCAAATTTAACTATATCTGGATCTGACTGCCAAATATATTTTATTGCTACATTCATAACATCATTCCCCAAAATTCTAAATTTTCGTTATCAAAAGATGATTCTGTTTCTCCAAGATGTAATGGATTATCTATTTTAATATCACAAAGGATTTTACCACACTTTACAGTAGCGGGTTGAGATTTTAAACATATTGTATAACCAATCAAACCTTGTTGTCGAGCCTCATCTCTTTTATATTTACATAATTTAAAGTAACATCGAGTTCCTCTATATGTTGGTTCAACATATGAGTATCCCCATTCAAAATCAAAGCCTTCATATCTTGGTATTTTTTCACAAGAAAAGGCTATTATTTTTAAATTTTCATCTCTTATTAAATAAACTTTTACAAAATTTCTATCAAAGTATTCAAGTGAGGTAATTTGTCCAGTAGACCACACTCTCTGTTTAACATATCCATATTCATCATTCGGAAATAACTCTAATTCTTCTCTTGTATAACTCTCTATTTTATAACTCATTAAAAACTATTTTAATCTTCCCCTTCTGCTTGATGTGGTCTGTGTATTCCCCATATCGCATCTTCTATTTCTCCTTCATCTGGCCAATCGTCTCCTGTTCGTTTAATAACCTTAGTTGATTTACTCCATATTAAATTTTCTGGTGTTGCTGATGATTGTGCAGAACCCGATGGATAAGTATATCCATCTTCATGTAATATTTCTAAATTATGTACACTAAGATCGTCATCATCAGTAGGTGTTAATTCAACTTCAATATAACTACCCGTCGAATGTAATATACTTTCTGGATCCCATAATGAACCTGAATATTCTTGTAAAGTTGATGTTATTGCATCTGCTTGAGTTTGATAATCACTTTTATATACAATTTCAAATAGCACAATTATTCCTCAGATTTTTCATCTGAAGGTTGAGGAGGTGCGGGTGTGCCGTCATCTTTTAGTATAGATTCCATATCAGTGCCATCTAACAACAAAGCTTCAATCACATCAGCATAAACAACATCTGTATTGTCATAAAGTATCTCTGATTCTACGTGTTGCACCTCAAAAATATCGTTATCAGATAATATCAATTCCACATTCAATTGACCTTCAGGTGAAATAGTTGACCTGAATGGATCCCATGTATCAACATCTTCTAGCAATTCTTCTAATTGTAAAGCATGTTTTTTATATTTTTTATTATATTCTATTGTTAAATCCATTTTTTTTACTCCCTATAATAATACTCATAATCATTAATAAATAGTATGATATTATATAACATTCAATAAATTTTCTATCATAATATTTTTAAAAAAAATCTCTCATATACTTCAGCTAATTGTGTATGTCCTTTAGGTGAATAGTGGCCATCCTCATGAAAACCACCTGTATATAAAGTTTCAATTGCAATATCCCTACCAGTTAGTGAATTCGGATTCTTCATATCTAGTTCTTGTATGTCTAACTCTTTTAAAATAGTTTCTTTACTTGGAAATCCTACAGGTTCATGATTCCAATCATTAAAATATAACATATTCTTCATCATAAACTTATCACTTTTCTTTCTATAATTCTTAGTTATCTTTAGTGGATATAGATAATTCTGGTGATCAAAGTAAAAAACTTTAATACCTTTTGATTCTAAAAATCCTTTATATTCTAACATCGTCATTAAATATTTTGCTATATAATAATCAATATTAAAATGTTGTGTTAAAAATCCTTTTGGTAACTCATTAGCATTAAACACAAATCTTTGTGGTTCACGAATCGGATCTGAACGTTTCCAGCCTTTTTCGCCTGGCCCCCACATTAACAATTCAACTCTACTTAACTCTGGAATCTGATAACAAAACATAGTTTTAGTATAATCAATTTTATCTTTATTATTGATTAAAAATGAAGATACTGTTCTAAATTGTGATTCTATACCATAACCCTGAACTGATAAATTATAAGTATCCATACCCAATCTTTTACCTAATTGCATTGGATAACTAATTTGTTTTACAACTTCTCTAGCCTCACCAACTGTTTTAATATCAGAAAACATTTCTTTTAACTTAGGATGATGCCATTCTGGTTTATCATTTTTCTTTTGTGATTTATCACAAAGTATTCCACTCCCAAATGTCATGGAACACCCACTCCAAATCATTGTCGTCATATAATAATTGTCTCAATTAACTTTTTACAAACTCTATATGGATCGCAATTCGCTGATGGTCTTCTATCTTCAAGATATCCTTTACCATCTTTATCTACTTGCCAGGGAATACGAATGGAAGCACCTCTGTCTGAAACTCCCCAACTAAATGTATCTATAGCCTGAGTCTCATGAAGTCCCGTAAGTCGTCTTTCGTTTCCTTCACCATATTCTGCCATATGTTCTTTATGTACCTTCTCTAAATCCATACACGCCTTAAATATAAGTTCATCTCCACCATGTCCTCTCATATCTTTAGTAGAGAAATTAGTATGACAACCTGCACCATTCCAATCACCCTTAACTGGCTTTGGATCTAAAACAACTTCCACATCATATTTAGCACAAATTTTTTCTAATAACCAACGAGCTACCCATAAATCATCACTCATTTCTAATGAAGAACCTGCACCAATCTGATATTCCCATTGTCCTAACATTACTTCTGCGTTAGTTCCACAAATACTAATACCTGCTTCTATACAAGCATCAGTATGTTCTTTCATTATATGTTCTCCAGCATTTCTACCACAATAATAATCGCCTTGTGGTGATGGATCACTGAAATCGGATGGCCAACCATAAGGTATTCCACCTTCATATAATGTATACTCTTGCTCAAATCCAACCCACTCTTCTGGATCGTGATCTAAACTCTGTAATGTATTATCTAAACCATGTCTTGTATTAGATTTATGTGATGTATCATCTACATTCCATACTTCACATAATACCAATGTACCTTCTTCCAATGGATTTCGATATAATCTTACAGGTTTCAACACACAATCAGAACTCCCACCTTCTGCTTGTTGTGTTGACGAACCATCAAATCCCCATATTGGTGCTTGTGTTGCTGTTACACCACCCTCTATACCAAACTTTGATACTATTTTAGTTTTACTTCTTAACTGCGCTGTTGGTTCTACACCATCCAGCCAAATATATTCTAACTTATGACTCATTATAATAACTCCTTATATTAGGGTCTTGATTGTTATCTTCTTCAGTTGGTTCGGGTGTTATTATTTTATCTCCATCTTTATTATCACAATTAACAAGATATATAAATAAAAAAATAACCCAAACAACTATACTACTTGGTTTAGATAATAAATCTTTCCAATCTATCATTTTAGTATCCTAAATTGGTTCATCCATTATTTTATCCTTTCTTCTTGTCCTGACTTTTCAAAGTAATCGTAGATGGCACCTTTCAATGCCTTATCACCTAATACAGAACAATGAAATTTCCTTGATGGTAATCCACCCAATCTTT
>CALBXV010000354.1 GCA_937890045.1 uncultured archaeon | reverse complement strand
AGGAAACAGACAGGACCGGCGTTCGAATCGCCGCAGCTCCACAAAATATGGTTATAAAAAAATACTATTACGAGAGAAGTAATCTCTTAGAATCCAATGTTAATATAAACTTTGAAGAACTACTTTGGATGGATGATGCACAAACTGAAGAATGGATAGAAAGTCTTAGAAGTTTTATTATTTCAGAATGGGATGATAAAGGTATTCCACCTACGATTGGACAAGACACTAAAGACATTAAAAAGAACTTTAGGAAATTAAGGGATTATCCATTACATCAAGGTAAGAAACAGTTCTTAACCAAAGATGAAGATACGGGTGAGTATGACGTGATTAAGAATTATAATAAACACGCAAGTGGTGTTAATCAATTCTTTCCTACGATGTTAAAGACTCGTGTAAATAAAAGTTCTATATACACTTGGTTTACGGATGAGTATAAAGATAGATTTCAAAAGGTTATTCGGAGAATTCTAAAACGAGATTCAATGTATAATTGGTCAAGGTGTTTATTAGCGAATGAAGAATTATCAGAAAATTTTTTCGTAGTTCAACATAAAAAGAATTCAGTAGAAAGTGGTTATTTAACTTTATCAAAATCTGAGGTAGAAAATCTCAATAGTAAATACACAACAAATCTTCCAAAGGAACTTGATGATACAAAATATAAGTTTTTGGTTCATAGATTTAAACTTAGACAAAAGTTATTTCCAGCAGGAATTCAAGCATTCCGTTTAGGACTTGGCCAACCAGCAGTAAATTTTCCACCATTAACAGCAAGGTATTTATATGAAAGATATACAGAACATATATCACAAGATGTGCTCAATGTGTATGACCCATCAGCAGGTTGGGGTGGTCGTATTCTCGGAGCTATGTCATCACTCAAACGAATTCATTATATTGGTACAGACCCTAACACGGACAATTATATAGACGAGTTAGGTAAGACAAGATACGAATATGTAGCCGATTTCTTTAATAATGAAGTATTAGAAACAAATCCTTTTTGGGAAGAAGATAAAAATACCTATCATTTATTTCAAGATGGAAGCGAGAATATTGGGAACAATTTAGAGTTTCAGACGTATAAGGGTACACTTGATTTGGTTTTTACGAGTCCACCATACTTTGACAGAGAACAATATAGTGAAGATGAAGAACAATCTTATAAGTTATATCCTAAGTATGATAGTTGGAGAGATGGTTTTTTAAGACCAACTTTGACCACTGCCTTTGAATATTTAAAATCAAACAGATATTTATTATGGAATATATCTGATATCAAAATAGGAAAGAATAAATACCACCCACTCGAACAGGATAGTATTGATATCATTGAATCTCTTGGTGGTGAATATAAAGGTAAATTAAAAATGTTAATGACATCTATGGTTGGAGTTGACCAATCTAATGTTAAAAACGCGGTAAAGGTGGGTGGAACATATCTGAAATATGAGCCCATCTTTGTATTTTTTAAGCGAGAAAAGACTTGATTTTTATGAATTTATTTCGTAAGATCAATACAGTAATTCGAAAGGAGAATTAAATGATATCTACTAACAAGGCAATAGCGGGATTAGTATTTATAACATTGATGAATGGTTTTGTTTCTGTTAATATGTTTACTAACCAGAGTACTTTTTACTCAAATGAAGTTGATAAACTATTGATAGAGAATGATAAACTACATAATGATTTAAGTGAGTTTTATAAATACGGTGTAGAGGTTGATGTAACAATGTATAGACCAAATGTTCGTGAAACAGATAGTACACCAAATATAACAGCAGATGGAACTCAGTTTCGTATCAGTAAAGCATCTGATTATAGATATATAGCACTATCTCGTAATTTGTTAAAAAGATGGGGTGGCCCATTTGACTATGGAGATTTCATTCTTATTAAAGGAACTGAAGGTGGACATAAAGATGGTGTTTATAATGTAAGAGATACAATGAATCCAAAGTATGTTAACTATGTTGATATTTTGGAGTCTAAAAATGTAAAACCTTATAAGTATGAAAATGTCCACATTTATAAAATGGATTGGACGGAGAATTTAGCATTAATAACAAATGTCAAAGGAGAATAAATGACAGACAAATCTGAATTAAAAGTTGGTGATTGGGTTCATGTGTTAATAATTGGGTTTAGGTCGGGAGATCTAAAAAACGAACCAGCTTACCAAATAGAAAGTATTGACGGTGATGATTACACCGCAGTTCAGAAAGAAGGTTCTTACGAGCATAGAGTAACAGTTAAAAAAGGAAAATTAAAAAAATTATAAATAAGAGGTTATAAATGAAACAATTAAATGAAACCCAATTAAAGGAAAATTGGGATAAATTAATACAGGTTATAAAGGATACATTTGAAGATGGAAGCGAACGCCGCGAAAATCTTCTTAGAATGTACCATGACTTAGAGGATAGGATGATAATGGCACCAGCTTCTGGTAAAGAAGAATATCATTATTGTCATGTAGGTGGTTATGTAGAACACGTTCTTCATGTTGTAGATACGGCACGAAAAATGTCAGACACTTATGAAGCCGCAGGTGGTCATAAAAATTGGACAGACGAAGAACTTGTTTTTTCCGCTTTACACCACGACTTAGGTAAAGTTGGTGATTTAAGTGATGAGTATTATGTTCCACAAGATAATGATTGGAGACGTAAAACTCTTGGTGAAGTCTATACATATAATACAGATATACCAAATATGAGAGTTCCAGATAGAGCACTTTTTCTATTACAACATTTCGGAGTGAAAGTTAGTCTAAACGAAACTCTTGCAATCAAACTTGCCGATGGGTTATATGATGAAGCCAACACCTACTATATGAAAGTATTTGATGCTAGTCGTTCTCTCAAAAATCATCTTCCTTATATTATTCATTGGGCAGACCACATGGCAACAACGGTAGAATATGATGAGTGGAAACGTGGTGATGAAGATGAAAAAGAAGAAATGGAAAGTAGAATAGAAAATATCAAAAGTGTTACTGTAGAAAAAGAAGAACAGGAACACGAAGATCCTGTTTTAGAAAATAAACATAAAGACTTATTTGATGAGTTATTTGGAGATAAATCATGATTATAGAAATAATATTAGGATTACTTGTTCTTGCTGAAGGATATGTAATTTGGAATTTAACAAGAAAAACAGAAATGTTAGAAACTTGGATAGAAGATTTTAGTGATAGAATTACACGAGTTCAACAAGAATTAAAAGATATAGATTCTACTGGTCATTTTGAAGCAGATGATGAAATAGGTACTATATTTGAAGGTATAAAAGAAGTAATTGATGATTTAAATAACTTTGTAGAACAGGAGTCCATAAGTGAGTAAGATTACAACACCAGTAAAGAAAAAGAAGAAAACTAAGAATTATTATTTTAACCAAACGACTGAAAATGCTATTATTCGATATAATAATACAGATGATGTGCGATTAAAGAATATAATTTATAATGAACATATATCTTTCGCTTTTGATAAATTAGCAGAAAATATAATTCATACATTTAAGTTTTATTATTTTGATGTTCCATCAGAGCAAGTAAAACATGAAGTAGTTTCTTTTCTTGTTATGAATATGCACAAATTTCAAGAAGGTAAAGGAAAAGCATTTTCTTACTTTAGTATTGTTGCAAAGAATTATTTAATTCTCCATAATAATAAAAATTATAAACATTATAAAATTCATGATAAAATGGAAGTACTTGATTATGGTGATTCTCTTACTAATAAACAAGACGAAAAGGATACCGCACAATTTAATGAACAATATGTAGATGAGATGTTAGATTATTGGGAAGAAAATCTTACTAATATTTTTAGACGACAAAAGGATATTCTTGTGGCTGATGCCGTATTAGAAATGTTTAGACGTAGAGAGAATATAGAAAATTTTAATAAGAAAGCTTTATATATTCTCATTCGTGAAATGACTGGTTCTAAAACTCAACATATTACGCGTATTGTAAATGTTATGAAGAAGTATAATCTTCGATTACAGATGGAATTTGCAAATACAGGACAAATTGATACTGCAAATACAGGATCATTTCTGTAATGTGGTTAAAAATAATTAAAAAATAAAAGAATAAGAAGCAAAAAAAAGGGGAAGCGTTAGATATTTTGTATGAAATGTTCTAACGCTTTTTCTATGCCATTTATTTTAATACCATTGACATAAAAAATATCATCTCTATTTGTTTTAATAATATGTGGTAAACCTTTAACGAGTAATCTATTATTCATATTTTCATAAGGTGTTAGATATCTCAAATTATCAACAACATTATTTTCTCTGTTTCTATCTATGTGGTCTATCTGATTACCATTAGGTCTTTCACCTAACCATGCTTCGGCCACTAAAGCGTGTGTAAGTTCGGTGTGTTGAACTTTATTAAGTCGTAGATTTACTTGTGAATATCCTTTATTTTGGCGTCGTTGTTTTAATATACGATTAGTTTTGATATTACGAATATTTCCCAAATTAGAAACTTCATAATTTGTATATGTGGGGTGTTGTTTATATCTTTCCATACTAATAAATATCAAAAACCGCAAAAAAAAAGGGGAAATAAATTAATAGTTCCCCTTTTTCATTATCCGATAATAGCTATTTACGGAATAAACCCACCAACACCAACAAAGCGACA
>CALBXV010000353.1 GCA_937890045.1 uncultured archaeon | reverse complement strand
AATTTAATTTTATAATAGAAGATGGTGGAACGGATGGTGCAGGAGCAAACGCCGGGGATGACCTTCTAACTGAAGATGTGGCCGTAACATATTTCACGCAAGAAGAAAATTACAGGATGGCAGAGGAAGACCATATTGTATTGGAAGATTATACAGTTTGGTTGGATGGATCATCTGGTAATAAAATTGTCCAAGAAGCCTATAAATGGCAAGGTGGTTCGGCGGTAGCGAGTGATGGTGACATTACTGATATTGTTGTTATTAATCCTGGTCGTGGGTATAGTTCAGTCCCATTATTAACAATCACCACTGTGAGCGGTACTAATGGTAAAATCTTTGCCAAAGGAACTAATGTCGGCAAGATAAAAGATATTAATATTTTTGATCATGGAATCCATTATACAGGAACAAGTGAGGTTGTTTCTAAAAATCATTACCTTATCAAAAATATAACAGGACAATTTAGTATAGACGAAACAATAGTAGGCGGAACATCTGGTGCAACAGGAGTTTTAAAATCTGTTGATACTGATAGATATATTTTAAAAATACTATCTACAGCGGATTCATTCATTGCTGGAGAAACTATAACAGCAAGTGGTGGTGCAACAGCAATTATTGATTCATTTACACCAACATCCATAACTGCTACGATTGGTGCAACAGCAAATACTTTTGGAAGATATGTTAATCAGGATGGATGGCTTTCGGAAAAGACGAAACGAATACAAGATAGTTTTTATTACCAAGATTTTTCTTATGTAGTTAAGACAGCATCATCTATTATAAATTGGAGAAATGATGTAATCAATGCAGTTCATCCTGCTGGCTTTGCTTTGTTTGGTGAAATCAGTTCCACAACCTTAGTCAATGCCGAGGTTAGAATTGCAGATAGATTGCCTGAACTGATTGACGCTAGAGATACATATACTCCAGAATTGTTTAGCCTATTAACAACAATATTCAGCGCTAAGTTTGGTAGAAGGTTAGGCACTACAGATCAAGGTAATGTCAATACGAATCCTGAATTGGGTATAGAACTGGACGAAACATTTAATGGTGGTAGAGATGTAACCCTAGACCATTATATGACAGTGGATGCTTACATAACCCCAACGAATCACTTAGCTAGTGATAATCAAGGTATTGGGTCTATGTTAGAGAATGTTGAGAAGTATAAGTTTGCTAATAGTATTTTAGATTCAAATAATTCATCAACAACATTCCGAAGTCATGATGGGTATAATGAAACGAGAGATTCCACTTCATACTTTATTGTTACAGGAGAAACAGTATCGGGGTATAGAATCCAGGATTGGGCTGATGTAACAATAGGTGATGTTACAAACTATCCAAAGAGAAAACATAACATAACTCCTCCAACGGAAATAACTTTAACGATATAAATAGTCGTATAAATATTAAATGAGAATATAAAATGGCAGCTATTATAACAAGTAAATTCAGAAACCATAATGCGGATCAATTCTATGAGTCTTTTAGTGAAGCGGCCGCAACAAAATACTATCTTTTCATAGGAAGACCTCAAAGTTTTTCCTCTGGAGCCGGAGGGGGTACTGATACTGCTCCACCCACACCAAAGGATTCTACTGAGAAAGAATTGTCCTATTTTAGGGACATGGTTGCTTTGAAAAATATTGGCACTGCTGATACATCTTATGTTATCCCTCGTAGAAATTGGACGACAGGTACCACTTATGATCAGTATCAACACAATTATGATAGTAACAACACTTCAACAAGTGGCGCTTCTAATTTATATGATGCTACTTTTTATGTAATGAATTCCAATTATCAAGTTTATAAATGTATGTGGAATGATGGAGCTACCGCTTCTACAACAGAACCTACAGGTACATCAACGAATGAATTAACAACTGCTGATGGTTATGTTTGGAAGTATATGTATTCTATTACAACTTCGGAAGTTTCTTCATTCTTATCTACAGATTTCATGCCAGTTAGTACAGATTCAACAGTATCTTCAGCTGCTGTTGATGGAGAGTTAAGTAAAGTTGCAGTTACAACAGCCGGGGCTGGTTATAATAACGGCACATATACCTCCGTAAATGTTTATGGGGATGGGTCGAGTGGAGTTGTAACCGTAGTGGTAGCAGGTGGCGCTGTTTCTACAGTGACCGTTACAACTGCTGGAACAGGATACACTTTTGCCAATATTAATATAGATAGTATTTCTGGTATTGGTACACCTTCAACATCAGCAGTAGCTTCTATTTTCATCACACCCAAGGGAGGCCATGGCTACGATGCGGTAACAGAACTTGGTGGTTTTTATGTGATGATGAGCACAACACTCACCAGCGACGAAGGTTCTGGAGATTTTGTAATTGATAATGATTTTCGTAGAGTTGGATTGATTAGAGATCCTTATAATTATGGAACAACTACTGTATCCACATCGGCAACTTTGAGTGCAGTGAAATCAGTAACATTTGCTTCTTCACCTACACCAGGAACATTTCAAGTTGATGAAGTGATAACAGGAGGCTCTGCAACAAGTCCGAAAGGGAAGGTTGTTGCTTGGGATAGTTCGACTAGAATTTTAAAATACATCCAAACGGAGTGGTCGGGTGTTGATAATAACAATGATTTAAAAGTGTTTAGTGCTTCAGAAATACTGACTGGAGGAACTTCAACTGCAACTGGAACAGTCAGCACAATAAATAATCCAGAAGTTGCTTATAATTCTGGTGAAATTATGTATGTTGAAAATAGAGCTCCCATTACAAGGGCATCTGACCAA
>CALBXV010000352.1 GCA_937890045.1 uncultured archaeon | reverse complement strand
AAGCTAAGAAGATATTCAGAAAAGCTGGCTTTGATGAAGACACCACAGTAGACGAACCTACCGCAGATGAACCTACCGCCACGCCTGAAGAACAAGCGATAGCAGCTCTTGATCCAAACGCCCCGGCTCCAGATCTTGTTGTTTACCCCACAGAGAAGAAGTCTGCCGGGAAGAAGAAAGTCAGGAGTGCTATCCAGACAGAGGATAGTCCTCAGAAGGGGAAGCCTCATAGGAAAAAGGTTACTCTGGGTAAGAACACAGTTGGTGAGCAGGTTCTGTTTTTCGATAACGAACAACAAGCGGATCTGTTTACAGGGGCTGTCTCGAAGAGACCCCATGAATCAAACGAGGTCAGGGAGAAAATGCGTGATCTTGTTATGAGCGTGGAAAGATCGAAGAACGCTAAAACTAACAAGGCTCGTAGTTCTGCCACGAAGAAAGCAAGGCAAATTGGTGAAGCGTTAAGGCGTTTGCGTGAAGCAGAGGACGCTACGGCATCACTTAAGATTCTTAATCGCCTTCCGTTTAGAGACTTCCTAGATCAAAAGGGGAATATAGTTGGGGCTGACCAACAGGCTGCTGAATTGCTCAATCTGATGACAGGAGAGGGTGGACTTATATTAAGGAAAGTGGCAGGGAAAATTGCTGCTCTCAAAGAAAAACTAACCCGAATAAACAATAAGATTATTGACAAGAAGACATCCAAGCAGGAGAGGGATGGGCTAGATAAAGAACTTGATAAGTTCGATACAAGGCTTAAGATTTTAATAGATATACAGGAAGCATACGTACAACATCTTCAGACAAAACGTGGTAAGCCCAAGGAAGAGATACATAATGTAGATGCTGTTAATGCACGAGAGGTTGAAAGGATTGCCAAGGCTACCTTAAGGTCGTTAGCTATAGCAAATAATTATGGGGTTTCCGAGCTGGATCAGGTGTATGGAGAAATAGAAGACTCAGTTGCAAAGCTAACGGAAGCAATAAGTAATAACAGAATACAGCGTGCAACACTTGAGGAACTTGAGAGTCGTCCTAGCACCAAGCGACTAGAGAAGGATATCGAGAGACATAAGCAGGCAATCAATCTCAGTTCCAAAGAAATAGAAAATCACCATATACGTCTTGGAGAAATAGCCAAGTGGCTGTTAACTGAACAGCTAAACGCAATGAGGAAGGGGACTCTCCCTGTCGATATAACACCTCAGAAAAAAGCGTTGAAGATTATTGATGAGTTCGGTGCGCCAGAAGCCCTAGCCAATAATAAGACTGCCACAGAATTAAAGAAATTAGCCAAATCATTCAAGATACGTCTCTTCAAGGGTGACTCTAAGCTTGACATTGCCACTAGAATATTTGATTACCCGACAGGTAAGTTATCGTGGGAAGAGTACAGGGTTGGCAGGGAGACAAAGTTCAAGAAAAAAAGCGAGGAAGACTCTCTTGTCTATAAGGGGGAGAATGCTTTTAAGTTTGTCGTGTACAGGAAGGCACTGATAGAAGAAGCCTACATAGGATTCAAGAAAAAAATAAAGAGCATCGAGCAAAATCTTAAGAATAAATATGCTGCTATAGAGATACCCAAGATTGGTAAAAGGCCAGTTACCGTAGGGGAAAGAAGAGAATTACAGAGACGAGCTAGGCGACAAGCAGTCAGGGATATCATGAAGGAAAAGTATGACGTAAGTCTTAGTGCTGCCAGATCTGGAATAGACCCAGAAGCCATCTTCGCAGAAATTAAGATTGAGAATCTTATAGATAATATCCAGCTTCGCAAAGATTTGGCTAGAGTTAAGACTGCCACAATGCACACACAAAAGGAGCTTGTTCCAAAGGGTTCTCCTGAACACGTTACAAGGGTAAGCGAGCTTGGCAGGCATGTTGGAAGTAGGTACAACGTTGACCTCGATGAGATGATTGATCTTAAGATCCAAGAGGGAATAGAGAGTGGAGTAGTTACGGAAGGGGGGCAATACACGGTAGGGGAAGGGTTTGCTGGGGTACGTAACATCACTCGTGAACAATGGATGCTTGCGGAACGAGAAGGCTCAACCCTGTATCAAGATGTCGAGGGCATAGTCAGGGAGGGAGAAAAATCAAAAGACATTGGACAGCCGTTTACTAAGAAAATGATGGAAGAAGGGGATCTCCAAAGTGATCCCATGCGTCCTGATCTCATAAGTTCTTTCCCAGAAGGGACTGGTGAGGCAGCAGCAACAAGGACGAAATTATTTAAAGAAGGCTCCAAGGGTAGTGGCAAGCTTCAGATTAAGGGGTTAAGGATAAAGCTTTCTAGCAAGCAAATAAACAGGGGTAAGTTCGAGAATCAAGAGGAAGGTAGCGAAGGACATATTTCTCCCGATGGGTCTATCCACACAGGGGTTAAGATTGGTGGTACGACCAAAGGGGAAAGTGAAGTTGTTAAATTAATGCGTGCCAACAGATTAAGCAGTGGAATGCTGGGTCATATTCCGCAGCGAACCAAGTTATATGCTGAACATATACAGACCGGAGATATGGATACAATCAAACTATATGCTGGGCATATCTCAGAGGGTCTTGATATTGGATATATTGAACTTAAGGATGGTGAGGTTGTTTATAGACATATTGATATGGGTATTGTTAGATACTATGCAATGCAAACTAAGATTCCCGGATTCATGGTACGTGGTAAGCCAGAAGAAACATCTGAATATAAATGGGAATTTGATATTGATAAGAGATTGAAGGAAATGGATCAGGGTTTCATTTTGCTGGGTAAACCTGTCAAGGTAATAGATGCACTGCCTAGTTTTGATTACCCAGAAGGTGAGGGTCTTGGTAGATACGCAGAAGGTGAGCCAAGTTACTTGAAGTCTACACAAGATGCCATCAATCAAGCTTTCACCAAAGCTATTGGGATTGTCTTGCATAATCGGTCTACTATCTCTGGGCTTAACCAGATTGCCAAGGACAGGAAGGCATTATCCGAAACCGTTGGCAAAGAGGGTGTCGCTGAGTTAAAGAAGTGGGAAGATAAGATAATGAAAGTAACTGGCAATACTAGGGTATATGTTAAGCAACCAATTGTAACCCCCGAAGAAGAGAATTTCTGGCGACAGAGCCAAGAGGGGAAGTCAAACGATATTATGAGCAACGAAGATGAGTATGGGTTACTAACCAAAGAAGATATAGGGTGTAAATAATAATGCCAAGATCAGGGAAATGTGACTCAAAACTAGATGAGATTCTTCGAGAGGAATTAGAGGGCGATCCTTTTCAGAAAGCCAGCGATAGGAATCAAGAAGCCCTTGAGAAGGGGGAGAATTTATCTTTAAAGGAAAGACTTCAGAGTAACTGGGGTGATGCCCAGTATATTCTGAAAAGTGAAATAAGAAAAATGGGCCCAGCGGGGGATAAGATTGTACGTGAAATAGAATTAGGAGCTGGGTTATCTGCCGAGGGTGCAGCTTTATATGAAGAAATAGAAAGTGAATTACTCTCAGGACTCACAAAAAGTGAGCAGGTTGTGTTGGGGGATCTCATGCACGCCATGAGGATAGAAGCCATTGACAAGAATAGTAAGGCTGTTGCACAAGACATAATAAAAGACGGTGCGCTTGGCGAGGTCTTACGTATAGATACAGAAGAAGGGATGGCTAGGTCGATTAAAATTCTTGGGGCTAAGCGAGCTAGCAAAATGGTGGCGCAAATGCAACAGGCTCCGGGTAAAGGATTATATATAATTATAAAGAAACAGGGTGAAAAAGCTAAGGAAACATATGGGTTTAGTAAATACAAGACAAGAGAAGAAGCTGAAGTGGAAGCTAAAGAGCAGGTGCAGAAAGTATTAGAAGAGAGTCTCGTTCTTCATCCGCAAGATATGACTGCTAAAGAGGCAAGGGTATGGCGAGTTAAATTCCACAAGGCTACCCCTGCCATCTATACCAAGATGCATGTTCGTGCCAAGAAGATATTCCAAGTATACGCTGACCAGTTAACTATGATGAGGAAAGAGGGATTAATATCTGAAGAGGCTTATCTTAATATGGAGAAGGTGGGTGACTATAGCCCACGAAGATACATCCAGTACTTAGATCCTCATGGTGAGCATGATGCCCTCGAAGCAATAACTAGCGGTAGTACGCAAGCTACATTGAGAGACCCATCGACCTTGCTAAGAGAATATATTTTAAGATTGCATGATAGGGTAGCACGCAATAGGTCTGCCACTATGTTGTGGGATTTTATCAAGAAGAATCCTGATTACAATCTTGTCACGGAAGCCAAGAAGGTTGGGGATAAGTTATACACAATGGATGGCAAGCCTGTTGGTGGAACATTCGGGAAGATACACGTAAGGATTGATGGCGAAGATAAGATTATGGTTATGCGTAAAGACCTAGCCGATCAGTGGAATCGCTTTGATCCGATATGGCATGATAACCATCTGAATACATTAAGAATACTATCTGGTACTCCTATATTAAAAGCAATGGCAACAGGACTAAATCCCGGATTTGCCTTGGTTAACCTTCCTATGGATATGTTCTTCTCTTACTTTAGATCCGGTAAAGAATTTAGTAGCAAGGCTCCTATAGGAATTGCCCAGTTAATTGGAGATATGTGGAGAGTCCGAAAAGACGTGTGGCATACTGGTAAGCTGAAGGGGCGTGCGCTTAAGTATCTCAAAGAAGGTGGCATGATGTCTTTCCTCACGGCACAGGGCTTGGCTAAGGGGAGGAAGGGAATAGCTTACATGATTGAACATCCCGGTCTTAAGAAGGCCGAACACGCCTTAAGTTTCTTTGGGCAGAAGTCAGAATTATGGGTACGTCTTGCCGTCAGAGAACGTGTGTTACGCAATAGAACTAAGAACGGTAAGCTCCCTGAGACAGAGGACATGCGCAAAGAAGCTACATGGATTGCACGTAGGTATCTAGACTTTGCACAGGGAGGTTCCCTTGGTAAAACTAATGATAAGTTTTTCCCTTATCTGAATGCTATGCTACGTGCTACTACTGGCATGTTTGAAACATTATCTGGCGGTGATTCTAGTGTAACTGGTAAACAAAGAGCTGAGAATAGAGCTATTGCGATGTGGAAGCTGTCTTCTTTCTTCGCTTTAACCTCAGCCGTATATGTAACTAATATGTTGTTTCATGGAGAGATGATGGAGGGGATGGATGATAAGGACTATGGAACTTATATCCCTATACCCATACCGTGGCTTGATGAGAAGACTCCTGCTGGTACGAGGAGGGCATATTTTAAGATAAGAATTGACCCCGGTCAGGCAGCCGTGCAGAGTCTTGCGATGTTGGTCATATCAAAATTTATGCAGGGTTTCAATACGGCAACAGGAGATGATCTTCAAGCTGAAGAGCGAATATGGAATATGAGAGATGATGTTCTTCTTAATAATGTTAAGAACATGATCCCATTCCTTGGTAATTTTCCACCTACTTTAAAAGCTTTGGTGGTATTATTTCTTAATTTTGATCTATGGCGAGGGAAGTATGCATACCGTGGCCCAGAGATGACTGCCAAGTCTGCAGAGGTAAACTGGAATACGCACCCCTTATTCGCAAAGGGGTTCAAGGCTATCAGCGAGTGGACTGGTGGCAAAGAGGGTTCCGCTGGATTGCTGGAGCTTTCTCCTGCCAGAACACAGCTTGCATTTGAACAAATTCTTACTCCATCAAACTCTGTTATCAAGCTAATTAACGTAAGTACAAGGGCGATAGATTATATGTTGGAGCAGGCCAACGATGAAGACCGACATGAAATTAATAAGGCTCAGAAATTTGGAAGGCTTGATTTTCTCTCCAAGTTTCCGGGCACCGCAAGATTAATAAGCTATTCTAAACTATTCGATCAGCAAAGCAGAAAGAAGGCACAACAAATCAGGGAAGATGGGCTTGGAGTTAAGCAACACGTTAAGAATAAAGTAAACGGACTTATGAATGAACTTAACAGGTTGGACGTACATGCTGGTACTGAAGGATCTCCCGAAAGGAGAGTAGCCACAAATGCTAAAAATATATTAATAGGTAAAGCCCTCGAGGCAATCAAAGAGTCCAAGCTTACCGAAACGCAAAAGAATTCTCTGAAACGTAGTGTCAAGACACAGGTTGATTTCAAGGATCGAATTGGCTATCTACCAGAAGCACGGTATTGGCGAGAAGTATTTGTCACGAGAGATACTAGCATACAGGTTGAGCAGGTGGTAGATAAAATGCTTGAATCAAGTCCAGAGAAACAACGTATTCTATTTCAAACTTTGAAGAAATTACCCATATGGAAAGGGGGATTCATTCGTCAATTCCGTGATCATCCAAGGGTTAAAGAACTCATGGTACAGTGATGAAAGGTATCTCAGATTACATAACCAAGGATGGGTTAAGGGTAGTCAAGGTGCATTACTCAGCCGATCCAGACAAGGATGTATCCACTACAGAAGGAAAGAAGTGGATGGCCAAAGCCCTGCTTGGTTATCCCGGTGGGTTAGAAGGTGCCAAGTGGCGTAGGGAAATGGAGATTGACTTCAACGCACAGGGTGGTCAACTCGTATTTCCTCAGATGGAAGAGTTCAGGGAGAGGATCTACATACCCCCGTTCAAGGAGATGCCAGATAACTGGCACCTATATGGTGGGTTTGACTATGCAGGCAGGGGTACGACAGCGTTTGTTGTTATCGCACATGATAGGAAGAACGATGACTACTATTGTGTTTATGAATATTACAAGAAGAACGCAGGATATGTAGCGACATGTGACCACATCAAGAATTATGAACATTACTATATGTTGGACTGGATGGTAGCTGACCCATCCATGTGGGCTAAGACACAGGAGCGTTCAGGAGTAACAGACCTTGTCAGCATGGCCCAGTTGTTTAGTGAACAGGGAGTACACTTTATCAAGGGCGCACGTGGTGGTGACACTGAGTTTGCGGAGCTGATCAACGAGCAGATGTGGGGTAAAATGAATAAGAAGAAGGGGGCGCACACCAACCCACGCTATCGGATATTACAGACATGCAATAATCATTGGAGTGAGATGTCACAGTGGCGATACTCTGAGTGGGCCAATGCTACTGGACAGCATAAGAACGTCAAGGAATCAATGGTGGATAAGAACAATCATACTATCGATGCTGCCAAGTATGTATTCAAGATGCTATCCTCTAACTGGATGGCTGAAAAGGTAGACAGCTTTGATATCGGTAAGCACATTATAAACTAAGGAGGACAACATGGGGATTGTAGTAGTACCTAAAAACCCAAAGAAGAAAGATTCATACAAAAAATTAAAGCCATACAAACCTAGGAAGCCTAAGAAGCCTGAGGACAAACAGCCCAAGAAGCCTAAGAGGCCTAAGAAGAAACAGCCCAAGGTTGAAAAGTTACCTTACTATGGTAGGAGTATGTCTAAAAAACCATCACGAAGGAGCATATAAAGTTGAAAGGCAATAAACGAGGATTAGTAATTAGACGTATCAAGACTAAGTCTGGTGCCGATGCTGTTGCCAAAGCATTTGGTAAGGACGATGAGTTCAGGACTCGTGTCATCCCAAATAAAAAGAAAGATTACGTTAAGCCATATGAAATGCCCTAAGTGTAAAAAGAAAATGGAGGTTAGATCACAGGGTATGACTGATTATGAATGGTATCATGATTATTTTTGTGATACGTGTAACGTTGTTAGAGTAAAATCTATAAAGTTAACTAAAAAAAAGGAACATACTAATGCCTAAATACAATACACACGAAGAGAATCTTGCCGAATACGGTGATGATTACAGCAAGATTAAATTCATGAAACCAGAGGAAGACTTGACTGATGTGTCCTCAATAGCAGGGCGCAAGCGTATCAATGGTTTGGTAGGCAATATCATTGACATGTCTGACTCAACTCCTAACAGATCACATTGTGGCGATAGCGACAGCAAGCACTAACATAGACTATACCCAAGGTGGGTTATCCCTGAAGATCAAGAACGCATGGCATCCATGTGACATGGTTACTGGAAGCCTCTTCTTGGGCAATGATGATAATCCACAGGCGTACTGTGTGGTGTCTGCCAAGTTACCCAAGACGTTTGAGGAAGACACCGATCAATGGGTACCCGATCCTGAGTATCACATCTTTGATGAGATTATTGGGAGACTATCTGAAGAATTTATTCAGGACATCAAGGATTTTCTTCACGAGAACAAGGTGGAGAGACTGATCTTTGTATGCTCTGATGATGACTTGCGGAATAGAATAAGGAAAGAACTTCGTATTAGGGTTATCTTTGAGGATGAGAAGAGAAGAAACAATAACTCTGTCATACTGAGGGAATGGTTCGCGAGGACAAAGAAGAACAACGATGATGCACAACTCAAGATATGGGGTATATGTTTGGAAGCTATCAAGGCTAACTATCCCCCGGCTCGTGACTGCATAGTCAGACTTCTTGAGTATTATGATAAACGTAAACGAGCTAACATTTCAGTAATCAAACCAGCTAAAATCAGGGCTGGCTATTCATAAGGAACAAGTATGGCTAGACTAATAGAAGAGGGTGAGAACGTAGGGAAGCATTACGAGAAGCAAGATAAGTTTATCGAGTTACTCCTACTGCATCCCCACCAGAGTAAGTATAGATCTGCCATGTTAGCAGGGTATGCAGTCAAGTCTCTGGAGAAACGTGTACCTGCACTGATGAGAGATAAGAAGTTTCTTGCCAGATTGGGAGATCGCAGGAGAGAACTTGAGGAGGCTACCAACGTCAATCTTGACAAGGTAGCACAGGAGTACGCACGTATAGCTTTTCTTGATCCTGCACGATACTACAAGTTTTCACAGGATGGTGGGATTGAGGTTAACAAATCCTACTCCATAGATATGCGTCCTATTGCGGAGATAGAGGAAGCTCGTTCTGGGAAGGGGGCTAACGGTAAGAACCTGATCAAGTTAAAGTTCTACAACAAGATGGATGCATTGAAATCATTAAGAGATCTGTTTGGATATGACAAACCAACTAAACACGCAGTCGCTGGAGTTATCGGGACTGAGCAAGGACTCAGTCAAAAGGGGCTTGAATCGGCTATCATCGGACTCCTTGGGGGAGTTACACAGGCTCCTGTTACTGAGACACTGGATAGCGAACCCAAATAACTTCATATTCTCTGGTATTGTCATGACGAAGGATGAGCATGACAGTGAAACGCCAGTCAAGCCATTTCCTCCCAAGGATTACCTTAAGGAAATTGTTACTGCCGTTCATGAATCCGGTAGAATATTTATACCCAAGAGCAGACAGATTCGTATGTCTTGGCTGATGATACTGTATGCCTTGTGGTTGGCATTGTTCTTTCCACATCAGTCGATCTTTATACAGAGTAAGAAGGAAGAGGATGCAGCATCTCTGGTATACGACAAGAAACCAGAGAACTCTCGCATGTCCTTCGTCTATTATCACCTGCCAGCATGGTTAAAAGAAATGGTGCCAGTAGATTGCAGCTATGCGAAGATGCGATTTGCGAATGGAAGTATTGTGTGGGGAATTCCAGAAGGAGGACACATCATCCGATCTCATACCGCAAGTCTTGTGATATCAGATGAGTGTGCCTTCCAACCGGAATTTGAGAACGCCTACACGGCAGCAGTTCCTATGGCTAAAAAGATAGTAGGCTTATCTTCAGCGAACGGTGGGACATTCTTTGGGGATGTAGTATGCGAAGTAATTTAATACAACCATACTAACATTTGGGACTTGTCCTTGTCCAGATCAAGGTGTAAATAGTTATCACCAATTCCGATACGACAGAACAAGTCGTGAGTAAAAATAATATCAAGCAACATATATCTTTCCCTGCTACTCTTGATAGAAATATCACATGCCAAACCTATTGCGTGACTACTTGATTGCCTATCCTTTGTTAAGGGATGGTCAGGGCAACGATAACCACTCGTTATCGTGATAGGTAGTCCGAACAATTCTCTTAGCCGATCCATTTCATACACCAACTCAGGATCTATTCCCTCCTTACCACAGTGTTGACATGCGAATTCTGTTGGGCTGAAATATTTCATATCACTCCAGTCTACAGTCATCATTTTGTCATCTCCTCCAGTTCGTGAATGTGTTTCTTCATGCGTTTAAAGTTAGTATCCTTACGATCCAACTTCCCCTCTAGGTAAACAATATACTCAACCATTCTCTTGAGTCGCTTGGTATTAACACACTGTCCGTTTGTTACCTTGATAAATTCCTTGTACAGCTTTTCTATGTCATCAACAGGACGCTCTGGCTTAGTACGTAAATCGACCTTAATTTTTTCTATGATTCCCATCACATATGCTCCCCAAAAAATAGTCTATAGGCACAACAGAGTAATAACTCTTATGCGGTGGCTCTAAAGGTAACACGACACGCCAATCTTCCCTGCTTCGCCTGAAAAATAATACGGGAATCTTACCATTGGCTTGGTCAACAGTTTGTTCCCACCACTTTTCGATCTGTAGCTTCTCTTGGAACTTCACCTCTATGGCATACCCTTCCAGACCCAGCACATCATAACCACCATCCTGAGTTTGCATCAGGTTTCTCTTGTACTCACCACCTAGCTTATCAGCCAAGAGTTTACATACCTCACGCTCTCCACGCTGTCCCTTCTGACGACTCGCCCTACCCATCAGCGTACCACCTGCTTCATGAATGCTCTCAGGTGGATGACACCTATGGTTAAATCCGCTGGTATCAACCCATAATGAATAGGCAGATCAGGGAACCCAAAGCCAAATATAAACTCAATCCAGAAACACTGACCAACCAGTGCCAGACGTACACCTGTCTTTGAGTTCCCCTTAGAGAAACACCATTGTGCCAGTATAGTGAATAAAGATGCAAAACATTCAATGATCAGCATTGTCTTGTTGGAGCTGTTCCTTCATAAAAACAAGATGTTCTTCCATATCAAGTATCTTCTTGCGATGTTCCTTAAGAAGGAAACTAAGCCCATCCAAGATGGCTGCTAAATTAGGATGCTCCCTCTCATTACCTTCTTCCCCATGTGCAGACATTTGATATCCTCCGTTGTAAGTCCTTTGAGAGCTGACAATTCAGATGCCTTGTAGATGACATCGGAAAACCTGTCCTTTATACTATCAAACATATGGTCTTGGCACAAGTATACATTCTCCTCTAGAATAGGTGAATAGATTTTGATGTAACCGTTTTCTTCAAAGGACTTACGCCACTCATCCATCTTGATGATTGACAACTTCTTGAATGTAAAGTCCAACGCTTCTCGTTGTATCTCTATACTTGTGTGCCCATCCTTCGCATCATTGTCCTTCGTAATGTCATTGTATATTTCATCGTACAAGTCATTCACTATCTTCCCCATCAAAGAGAGTACCTGCGGTCTTGAGGGCTTGCATCCCCTTGAGTCCAACACCTTGGCTGCTTCCTTTTCGTAGTCCATGATCACACTCCGTTATCATTTGTGTTTTCTTATTATAGTTAACATGCACTGTGCGTGGAGCAGGGCCATTACGATTCTTGGCAAGCTTGATGTAGTATCTCTCAAACTCTTCAGGCCCAGTACTATCAGCGTTCCTTGTCATCTCGTAATGCAGAATCAGGAATATGTCTGCATCTTGAGCCAACTGCCAACACTCTCCCACGTTAACCAAGTCTGGATCTTTGTCACCCTCACGGTTTAACTGGGCGACAACGATGGCCTTGATACCAAGCTTGGTGCAAGCGTTCTTGATGGTCTGGTTGTAACGACCAAGAGAGATACGCCTATTGTTCTCCTTGTATGAAAGCTTGTCAGCTTCTATATGACCGATATAATCAATGATAACCACCTGTATCCCATGCTTGCTGTGATGCTTGTTGATCAGGCTGATCACCTTGTTGATATTCTTCGGCTTGTTGTGTGTCATATACAAGGAGGATTGTTCCAACTTCTTTGCTATCCCTGCTACGTTGGCAAAGCTTGAGTCTTGTTCATACCTGCCCAACTCAATCTCATCCACGGTAATACCTGAAAGATTCGCAAGCACACGACACAACATCTGGTCAATGTCCATCTCAAGGTTGATATACAACACAGGAATTTTCTTTAACGCCAAGTTGATTGCTACGTTTAACGCAAGACCAGTCTTGCCTACACCAGTAGAAGCAGCAATAACGTTAAGATCCTTGAGCGACTTAATGTATCCATCCAGTGTGGGTATGCCAGTCTTTAACCCTGAGTGTGCCTCCGGGTCTTCAAACCTTTTCTTTGCATCAATAAACCCACGCTCTGCCATGTCCTGCGGTGTATAAACATCCTTGTCAACAGACTTGCTGTCTGCTTGATTAAGCATATCAAACACAGAACCGTATGCTTCCTCCAACAAGGGAGACGGGTCTTCCGTTATGTGGTGTGCCTTGTCAACATAATCGTTCATCTTACTTATAAACTTACGCTGTAACGACAGGGAACGTATCTTGTCGCAGTGATGCGATATCACGGTAGCCGTTGGCTCGTAGTCCTCAACGGTTGATACCCATTCTATCCCACCAACATCATCAAGCATCGACTTGTTCTTTAATGAATCACACACAGACAACATGTCGATACGCTTGTCCTTCCGTTCAAGTCTTAGCATCGTGTTGTACAGGATCTTGCACCTGTGACTAAAGAAATCGTCAGGGTCAACCTTCGACATTGCTTCATGTATCATACTGCTGTCTGTTAAGATGGCAGATAACACAGACATCTCAGATCCCTCGCTGAATGGAGCCATCTTAATATTCGTCATCGAATAACTCCTTTCTGTATTGCTCCCTGCGCAACCTCTCCTTCTCTGCCTGTACCTTCTGTAACTCTGAATAAGAAAGAACGGCAGTCTTTTCTTTCTGATACGTGTCACGCAGACACCCTATTGATGGATAAAACTTCATGTAATAACCCAACGACTTCTTACCCTGCAACCATCCCTCATCACAACTCAACATGAACTCAAAGTCTGCGACCACTTCTTCAAATCCACCACGTTGTTTGGCTATGGCAGAAAGAATAGGATAATCCTTGCCACCGTATGGCATCTTACCACCACCAAAATGTGACTGGTACATGGTTGCCATTACTTCTAAAGCATCCTTAGCATTCATGCCACTCATATCCAGTACTCCCTGAGTTCACTAGTTATCTTAGCCAGTTCTTCGTTTGTCATTTTGGGTATCTTGGGGATAACCTTCTCAAGCAACCGGAGCTTTTCCGCTAAGATGGATCTACTCTTCTCCAGTTCCCATAACTTGTCGTCACTCAACGATGATCCCCCGTAGTGCCCTTTCAGTGTTTCATCTATATCTTTAATCTTCCTGCTTATCCTCCTTGTTGCTTTCTTCACATTGTTTATTGATTTCATTGCACTCTCCTTTAGGCACGAGTCTCTGTAGATATTCACGAGCTATGACACGATTCTTCTCACTCATCTTGACATACTTTTCGGTAACACTTGGAAGCTTATGGTTAGCTAATCGCTGAACCCAAACATAAGGAACCTCTGCCTCCGTGAGTCTGGTTACAAATGTACGCTTAAAGGAATGTACATCTGTGCAAGCTATCTGCGGATAAACAAGTGACGCACGAAGCCTAGCATTCTTGTAAGAAGTGTTGTTTATCTTACTCAACCGTGGCCCATGAGTTGTGAACACATAAGAAGAATTGTTAGGCTTATGCTTTAGCACACAAGAAAGAGCCACGTCATTCAACACAACATATGCATCCTCCGTCATGTGTCTGTCTGACTTCATGAGCGACTTCGGTATTCTAAAATACGTTACCACCTTGTCGCTGTACGTATCTATATGCAACCACGTCCACCTGAGATTACATACGATAGACTCACGTTGACCTGTGTGAATACAGAACAAGGCCATGTCACGCATTAACGGTGGAAGATTCTTTAACAGCTCTCTCTCCCACGCAGGTTCGAGATGCGACTTAATCTTGCTAGGAAGAAACTTCCACCTGACTTGTTCACTCTCATCCAATAAGCGTATATTCTCCCACGACTTGTTGGATATCAAAGCATACTCCCTGATAGCCTTCCTTCCTATCGTGTTAAGAATAGATAACTCCTTGTTAACTGTACTGGCTGTTACGTTATCCTTGGAACGCTTGAGAACATACTTGTTTAATGGATAGACAGGGTTCGTCACGTTAACTTCCTTGGGCCTGATCAACTCACTCATATAGATACCGCCAATAAAGGGCTTCAGCTTGGCAATATATTCACGATCCTTGTATGAGGTTTTCTTGGTAATCATCTTCAAGTGAATGTCGGACACCTCGTTGAATGTAGCATCATCAGTTTTTGGCATCCCTGCTCCTCCTTCCAATCGTTGTATCTCTATACTTGTGTGCCCATCCTTCACGAGAAGTTCTTCTTACATTCTCAGCCTTACAAGCGTCACTAAGACAGGTGACCTGACTACGATGGTGGGTAATCACGTCAGTCTCACAGATACGACACTTGAATTTACGTTCTGGTGGCAACACCCTCTTGGCATACGCAATCTTGTCAAGACACTTGGTTGAACCACACGACTTCCTAGTCATACCCACATTCTCCAACAGCTTATCGCAAATAGGACAGTTAAATGTTTTCGTGTTTTCTGTAGAAGAATGCCTGATACCAATGATACCCACGGCTTCCCCATACTTTTCACCAAACCGTTTCTGCCCATCGATCACTTCCTTCAGTTTACCTTGACCGTCAAATACTTTAATGTCATATATCATTCTTCCTCCACGTTACTTTCTTTATGAACTGCAAAAAAGATAGGCGAAGACGTGGCCTCAGACCACTGGAATGGACTGAGTAATTTTCCACGTCTTCGCCTTAACACATCTTTGAGAGCTTACCTGCCTTGGCTGTAATTATCCATGTCGATTCGGGGCGACAGCGTTGACTTGCTATGGCAAGCAGGCAGGTCGTGATTCACCCTGTCCACTCTCACCGGGACGCAGGTTAAAGGTAGCCCCTGTTAAATGGGTATGTCTTCATCATCGTCCATGTTAGACATTACAGGTACACCCTCGATGGCACCTAGCCCACTACCGCCAGACTTAAACTCGACCATGTCAGAAAACTGGAGAGCTAACAGGTCGAGTTCAAACTTGAGTACCTTCTCCTTGGTCTGTGGATTCTTCGTTGGAGCAGGAAGATAACTCGTTACCTTGATTCTAGCAGTAGAACCAGTAGCAGGTAACCGTCCATTAACAAAGTAATCCCTCAAGTCGGTGGTACCCAAGCAGTCTGACAGATGTGGTGCCTGAAACTGTTGCACCTTCTTGTCCTTCATGAACGCTGACTTTCTGCGAGGCTTGATGACAATCATACCATCATCATTCTTCTTGTAAGGGGGGCGTTCCTTATCGAACTTACCTTCCCACTGCTTCTTGTGTTCTGTCCACAGGTTATCAAGAGTTTTCTTGAAATCAGAATCATCAAACGTAACAGGATCGAATACCAACGTTACATTGTAGTAGGCATGTAAGTCATCACGATCTGCCTTGACACTGCGGTTCTTGTCGTTGTCCCACTTGCAGGGTTCAACGAGCCAAGGGTGTCGAACTTCCCCGATGGGTGTAACAAATGATTGTTTGTCTGCCATTTTACTTCTCCTATTTAATTGTTAAACGTCTGACACCTTTAGTGTCATTCTTATAAGTGGCAACTTCCTCGCCTTGTGGGTTAAGTAAACTTTCACTCTTCTCCATATGTCGCATGATCTTGTTACCGTACTCCGTCTGATCATTCTTCAGCTTCCTAATGGCAGACTTGAACCTGTCATACCTGCTGATTGCTTCCATAACTGAATCATCAGCCACGGTATGCACGCCTGTCTCTGCCATAGGATAACGCTCACGTAACATCTGCTTTGTACCCTCCCCCCTACCCACGGGGGGTTCCTCGTCCCTGATAACATATCCCCAGAAATCGTAAGCCTTGTCCCTGTACTCACTCAACTCCTTATCAGAGAACTCAAAGCTATGTATCCTGAAGCTGGGGTTGTACACCAAGTGGAGTACCGCCAGATCAACCCTGTTGTATCCAAACACAGAGCAGTAATGTTTTATCTGGCTCACATAGTAGGGCGGGATCTCACAGCTACCATTCCTGCCCCACTTGTTCATGGTAAAAGATACCTTACACTCAAGAATCTTTTGTTCATTCACAATCTTGCGGTCAATGTGACCCCCCATGAATGGCTTGCCATCCCACGTGTGCTTCTTATCCCACACGGTGCGATTGTTCATGCGTACTTCCTTGCCTGTGCTTCTGCAATACTCTTCAGCTACGGCAGGCTCCAAGTAATGTCCCATCCTGAGTATCAACATATCAGGAACCTTATCAGAATGCCTGAGTGTCTTGATATGCCACAACCAGTTGAGGTCACACTTGTAATGGCAGCCTTCCAAGATAGAAGCTTCACTACCAAAGATCCCACGCTTTCTTTCTGTTAATTGCTTCTCAGTTAAACTCATAATTGTTCCTCTCAAGTGGGGGCTGACCGAAGCCAACCCCCACATGGTCAATTGAAATTAGGAAGAACCCCTCTCCTGAAAGTTTCCAATATCTCTCGCACGACTTTATCTAGCGTCTCTGGTGGAAGACTGGAGAAGGCTTGGTAATGTTCTTCCCATTTTTCTGGATGGTCTTCAGCTCTCTCGCTAAGTCCCATCCCCTTTAACCCTTGGTTAATGTATAGATAGAACTCTTCATGTTCCATATTATACCTACGCTGCAAGGGCAATTGCCTGCCAATCCTGCTTAGGCAATTCTATCACGTCTGCACCAGTCTGTTCAAGTTCACTGGCACGATCATAATCAGGTACATCATGACTGTATCGTGTGACTGCTGAATGCAAACCGTAAGCAGACAAGTTACCACCCTTGATGAGATGGGTAAGGATTCCTGATCGTTCTTCTACATTAACCTTGAACTTCTCAGCGAAACAATCCATTGCCTTCTCAACACTGCCAGTAATCTCACGCTCACGTGAAGCCCTTAACTTCTCAACAATAATGTCAAACACCTTGCCACCTAATGATGCATCCACTAGGTCAGCCATCTTAGACCACACGGTTGCATCACTCAATCGGTTAGACTTCTCTGAGTAGATACCGTAATGATCGTACTCTTCACCGCCACGTGTGTCACGTCCAACATGGTACTTACGTATTGCGTTAGACCTAAACGTAGCTAAGTTGGTACACTCCTGTGTCCATATACCGGGTATGCAGAAGACAGATGACAAACCAACTTCACTATTACCTAACGTAATTGCAGGCCTGACAACATCAATGGCATGATGTCCTCTACCCCATGCGTAGTCAGTACGTTTAATGTTTGGGTCACGTGGCAACTCAAACGATACATTATTATCAACAGCCTTGATGTACATCTTACTCTCAGTCACCTCACATGACTCAATAGTAATGTTCTCCTTATTAATATAAGGCAACACCGCATCCAACATATCAAAGTTATCAAGAGGACGATACCTGTTAGACAGGAACGCACGCACATAACGCTGACCGTTCTTATCCTCAACAGTTCTCACCATCTGATCCTTCGGTTCATGGGTGAACCAATGGTTGACGTTGGTTGCAAACAGGTCAGGAGAATCCTTCACCATGCGGTCAACATACTTGGCAGGGATACCAGTACGATCACCTACCTGACGCAGTGCTATCTTACTCAAAGGGAAACGATCTGACTGTCCATCACGTCCCTTCAGTGTAAGACATACCACACCGTTAACATCAGCATCCAACGCTCTCGTGTTGGCTGTGTAATCTATCTTTGAATCAGACTGTCGCTTTACTTCTCGTACCAAATCGTTAATTGTTTTTCCTTGTTTCATTTTATGACTCCTATTTTAAGATATGTTTTCTTAGCCATTGCTACCCCCTTTCGCCACCGCATAGAGGGCACGGTCTGAGTTCATAATGTTCCATAGATCTGACAACCTCTCTTGCAGTTGCAAACTTTGGAATCACTTTGTCAAGTATCCTGATGTGTGCATCA
>CALBXV010000351.1 GCA_937890045.1 uncultured archaeon | reverse complement strand
TAAATACTTACCAAATATTTTTATTTTTGTAGATCAATACAATAATCAAATATTTAAAAATAAAAACCTAAATATAGGTGTTATTTACAGAAATTATAACGATAGAGATAGGGAAAAACAATTAGTGAGAATAGCTGAAGTATGTAAAAAAAATAGATATCAACTTTTTGTTTCAAATGATCTTAAACTTGCGCTCAAAGTTAAGGCAAATGGTATTTATATTCCCTCATTCAACAAAACAAAAATATTTTCAAATTTAGAAAAAAAAAGTATTGCAATCATAGGTTCGGCCCATAATCAAAAAGAAATTCATAGAAAAATTTCACAGAATTGTAGTGCTATCTTCCTTTCCCCCGTTTTTAATGTAGAAAAATCAAAAAAATTTTTAGGGTTGTATAAATTTAATTATTTATCTCACATGAACAAAATAAATATTCTGGCACTAGGGGGTATTTCTGAAAATAACATCCGTAAACTTAAATTATTATATATTAAAGGTTTTGGAGGCATTAGTGTATTCAAAAAAAAACCGGCCTTAAAAAAGGCCGGTTTTTATAAGTTTTAATTTAATTTATAAAATTAAAATTTAAAATCTAAATCCTAAACTGACTGTACCAAATGCAACAGTGGGTTCAGCACTATAAGAATTCACAGAATTAACACTAGTACCCTTACCATGTGCACTTATTCCATTGTAATCAGTATAACCTGCTTCAGTTTTTATAAAGATACCTGAATCCAACACTGTTCGTGTTCCCATAGCCCATGTTGTACCTGACAGATTAGATGGTGACGTAATATCTCCTGTCACACCTATATCTGCTTCGGTTAGTCCAACTTTCACGTAAAGTGATGAAGTATCACTAAGCACGAGTGTTGGCGCAACGTAATAGCTGACTAGGTCATCTATTGTAAAGCTTATATTTTGTTTGGGCGTCATTGCGTCAGTACCATTTTTTACGCTATCATGGTGATACTCTAAGCTAGCAGCACCTTGAAAGTAAGAGGCCCCTACATCTACAAGGAACGAACTTCCTACTGGAAGTACATAACCAACTTCAATTCCTGTTATTGGCGCAACTTGACCAAGAGAAACATTTTCTTCCGGTTCACCTACACCTGCATTTGAACTACCAGATAATTGCATTCCGTAACCACTACCTGAAATACCTACATAAGGTCCAGCAAAATGGCTTGAGTCTGCTTGCACAGCACCAATGCTTGCTAGCATAAGTGCACATGAAGCAGCTAATATTACTTTTAATTTATTCATATTACTCCTTTGTCCACTATACTAGTTAAAACGCCAATGCGACTGACAATGTCGTAGCGTCTCTTTGGTTTGCTGCGGCAGTTGCGTAACTGCTATTATCAACTGTTTGTTCTGCTACTCTCACAGACAATCCACCTGATGAGTAAGCAAGTTGAACAGATGATGCCTCAGTCGTAATAACTGTCGTACCTAATTGTTCTGACTCATAGTTGTTGTAACTTATCGATAAGTCATCGTTTATTGCGAAAACTACACCGTAACCAGTATTGTCATACCCAGTTTTAGTTGACGCTCTTCCATTATCTTCTTCAGAATATTGGTAGCCTAATGTAAAGCCTCCAACAGCGTATTTAATACCAGCAGTCCATTCAGATATATCATCATTGATTGCGGTACCATTTTGATATTGATCAACCTGTGACAAACCACCATAAAGAGTTAATCCTTCAGGTGTAGCATCGCCACTTGCAGTGATCGTTACGTCATAACCAGAACCTTTAGAATGTCCTGCAGCTCCACTGGTTTTATCGCCAGCATTAGAACCATCAGCATCAGGTGTCCAGTGCAATGTAGTTACTATTCCAGATGGCATCAAATCTGTCGGTGTAATTTGAATACCCGAACCAGCAGATCCTCCTGCAACTGTATCTATTCCAGAACCCAATCCAGCTCCATAAGCTTCTTCCCAAGCTGTCGGTGTATTATCGTCCATAGCGTCAATACCTGTTCCGCTTAAACCCATGTCGATACGTACATCTCCTAATCCAGCAACGCCCACAGTAACACGCGCATTTGAAAACGCTTGTGCGTTCGTGTTATCTAGAGCAAACGCAACAGTCCAACCGTTATCTAATTCTCCAGATCCAGCAAAACTTATGTTTGACCCCATACCTATTGGGTTACCAGTAGTTTCCATTGGAAGAGAGATCCATGACATGTCTATGCTTCCAGACGCTGACATATCACCTGCGTTAGCAGCTGATACAGCAGCTAGAGATCCGCATAATGCAGATGCTCCTACTTTAGTTAATTTATTCATAGTACTCCTTGTTATTGTTGTTAATTATGAATTGTGCAAAAATAACACTGTAATTAGTGAAAAAATATTGAAAAAGCCTTGTTAGATCTATATTTATTGAACATGTTGCATTTTTACAACATAGTCATTTATTGCTGATAAATAGCCATTTTATCAGGTTTTTCCAGCTCTTAATAACAATTTTAAAATGCAAATTAATGTAATAAATTATGCTTTCATGAAGATATTTAAATATATCCCAAAAAAAATAACATTATTTTTCACAGGTGCTGCTATTTTAAATTTGTTGTGGTCTTGCGGGATATGGGATCCAGCTGATGCCAGAAAGGTTCCGGCCAATGTTGATGATAGGGTGAAAAAAAATTTAGAAGAAGGAAGAGGTTTCTCAATAAATAAAATGTTGGCACAAGACAAACAAGGTACAACCTATCAATTCGCGAGCTCCAATCCAATGTGGAGAGCTACATTAGATATACTGGACTTTTTACCTCTTGCAAACGTTGACTATTCTGGAGGAATTATAACTACTGATTGGTACAATGAAGGAACCGCTTCAGATGAATCTATCAAAATTACAATACGTTTTCTAACTAACGAAATAAGAGCAGATGGAATTAGGATAATTGTACATAAAAAACGCTGTA
>CALBXV010000350.1 GCA_937890045.1 uncultured archaeon | reverse complement strand
ATAACATATTGTCCGCAGAAGCTTCAGCTAATGTTAATGTTGCTCCACCCATTGTGTAAGCTACTTGAATAGATGTGGCTTCAGCAGTTACATCAGTAGTTGTGTCTTGATCAGATTCATAATGGTTGTAACCAATTGACAGATCGTCGTTTACGTTAAAAGTTACACCCCATGCATCGTTAGTGTATTTTTGTAAAGTAGACGCTCTACCAGTATCTTCTTCTGACCATTGATATCCCAGTGTAAAACCACCTACAGCATATGTAGCACCAACAGTTTTTTCCTTTTTGTTGCCGCTTATAGCTGTTGCGTTTGTAAACTGATCGATTTCAGACATACCACCAAATATAGTTAGTCCATCAACTCCTATCAGATCGCTAGATGCTGATAAAGTTAAGTCCCAACCTGATCCTAAAGCTCCAGCAGCAGAAGCACCACTTCCTTTGTCTCCAGTATCAGAATGTGTAACATTAGGTGACCATGCAAGACGTCCAGTTAGTCCATCAGGAAGTCCGCTTGGTGTAAATTCTATATTTACCCCACCAGAAACACCTGCAACTGTATCTATTCCAGTACCTAGTCCAGTTCCGTAAGCTTCTTCCCAAACTGCTGGCGTCATGTCATCCATTCGGTCAATACCCGTACCGCCATCACCATGGTCGACACGGAAGTCCCCTAGCCCAGGAACACCTACCACAACGTTAGTATTTGAATACCCAGCGGCATCGGTGAGTGCAGTTGAAAGTGCAACACTCCAACCATTATCAAGTTCACCTGAACCAGAGAAAGTTAGATTTGATCCCATACCTAATGGGTTTCCAGTAGTTTCATCATCAAATGACATCCATGTGATGTCGACACCACCAGTCACTCCTAGAGTACCTGCGTTAGCAGCTGCTATAGAAGCCAGAGATCCACACAGTGCAGATACTCCGATTTTAGTTAATTTATTCATAGTTAACTCCTTCTTGTTATGATTTATTCATATGAATGATGCTAAAATAACACTACAAAATTGCTAAAAATATTAAAAAAGTTAAGTAATAGCATTATTTTTTTAATATGTTGTATTTTTGCAACATATAGACTAGTTATCAAATTAATGGCGTTTTTATTGGCTTTTTTGTATTTTTTAATACTAATTTTCAAATGAGGATTAATGTAATAAGTATTAAGTCGATGAGCGTATTAAATTATATCCCAAAAAAAATATTTCTCCTTTTGACTGGAATAGTTATTTTAGTTTTTTTAAGCTCTTGCGGAATTTGGGATCCTGCTGATGCAAGGAAAGTTTCTCCTAATGCGAAAGAAAGAGTTAAAAAAAATCTAGAAGAGGGAAAGGGGATATCGTTAAAAAAATTGACTACAGGTGGTGGGTCAACAAGTTATCAATTTGCTAGCTCTAACCCTATGTGGAGGGCAACTTTGGAGATACTTGATTTTTTACCCCTTGCTAATGTTGATTATTCGGGAGGAATTATAACTACAGATTGGTACAATGAAGGAACAGCATCCGACGAATCTATTAAAATTACGGTAAGATTTTTAACAAATGAAATAAGATCTGATGGCATACGAATAATTGTACATAAAAAAAGATGTAATATTCAACAAAAATGCACAGTAAAAAAAATATCATCAAGACTAGAACAAGAACTTCAAGTTGCAATTCTTAAACAAGCAGTTATTTTTGAAAAAGAATTCAATAAAAATAAAAAAAAATTTAAAAGACGAGAAATAAATTAATTAGCTTATATTCTATAAAAAATATTTTTTTTTAAATGGAAAGATACAATATAAAAAATGTTGAAAAAAAATGGCAAGATATTTGGTCTAAAAAAAAAACCTATGCAGCTGTTTTAAATAATAATAAAAAAAAATTCTATTGCCT
>CALBXV010000349.1 GCA_937890045.1 uncultured archaeon | reverse complement strand
GATTGTTTATCACCAATAGTAAATAATCTTAAACATCCTAATTTACATTATTTGAAAAAAACAGGGGTGTATAAATGTGCAGATGTTAGGTTTGTAGTTTGGGATGTTTGGGATAAAGAAGAAGATTACATTAAAGCTAAAGACGTAGAGGGTGATACTAAAATTGTTTTGTATCACGGCACAGTAGACCAATCTAAAACTGATATGGGATATAAATTACCAGCAAAAGTAAAGATATCACATTTTAGGGGATATGATTTGGGCTTGCTTGGTGATATACACAAACGACAATATATTAATACTAAAAAAACTATAGCATATTGTGGTTCATTAATTCAACAGAATCATGGTGAACAATTAGGTCATGGATACCTTTTATGGGATGTTCAGGCTAGAAAATCTAAGTATATTGAGATAGTGAATGATTATGGATATTATACTATAGATATTGATAATGGTAAATTGCCAGAAATAAATGATATGCCTAAAAAGGCAAGGTTACGAGTACGAACATCAAATACATCAGCAACACAATTAAAAAAGGCATTGACTGTACTTCATGATGTATATGGAATAGAAGAACTAACTGTTATGCGAACTGATGCTTTGTACACAACTCAACGAATACGAAATAAAAGTATACAAGTGGGTGATGTTACAGATGTGGATTTACAGTTTCAACTTATAAGAGATTATTTAGAAATTAACCACATAATAGACGAAGATACTTTACTTGAAATAAAAACTTTAAATGAAAATTTGAATCAGGTATTGCCAGAAGAGGAAGTATATAGAAATATTAATTGGAAAATAAAGAAGTTTGAATTTTCTAATATGTTTTCTTATGGAAAAAATAATACTGTAGATTTCACTCGTTTATCCGGAATTATTGGAATGTTTGCACCAAATGCTAGTGGTAAGTCTGCATTATTAGATGCATTGTCGTTTTGTTTATATGATACGTGTTCACGTGCATTTAAAGCTGAAAATATCTTAAATAATAAAAAGAAGTCATTTCATTGTAAAATAAACTTTGAGGTAGATGGGCAAGATTATTGGATAGAACGAGTTGCTAAAAAGATGAGTAAGGGGAATGTAAAAGTAGATGTAGAATTTTGGACTATTGATGAAGGCGGAGAAGTAATTTCCTTAAATGGTGATCAAAGAAGAACAACAGATGCTAATATTAGAAGAGTTATTGGAACATACGAAGATTTTATTTTAACAGCACTATCGTCGCAAATTAAAAATTCGGTATTTATTGAAAAAACTCAAAGAGAAAAGAAAACTCTTTTAGCTCAATTTATTGGGTTGGAAATATTTGATAAATTATATCAGATGGCTTTAGATGAAATAAAAGATGTATCGGCGGTGTTAAAGAATTTTAGACAAAATGATTGGGAAAAAGATTTAGTTGAAATAAAAGAAAATAAAAAGGAGAGTAAACAAACTCACACTGAATTATTACAAGATAAAAAAACCATACAAGCTAAACAGAAAACACTTGAAAGAAATATTATATCATTAACTAAAAAGTTAAAACAAACAGACAAATCAGTTGAAGATGTAGATAAGTTAAGAGAAACTAAACAGAATTTACAAAATACATTAAGTGAAATAGATAATGAATTTGGTTTAGTTGAGACTAAAAAAGAACAAACACGAGCATTAGATATTGAATTGAAAACTAAAATTACTAAACATAGAAAGGATAAAATTGAAGAGCAGTTTGCTAAATTAGGACAATTTGAAAAAGAAAATGTAATAATAAATGTTGAAATTGATAAACTAAAAATAGAGGTTAGAAACAAATTAGATAAAATTGAAAAATTGGGTGATTTAGAATATGATGAAGACTGCAAATATTGTATGACAAATCCGTTTACATTAGATGCCATAAAAACACAAGAGGGGTTAGTAGAGGACAAACAATTGGCAGATTCTTATGTAACGAAAAGTGATCTATTACAAGAAAAAATAAAGCGATATAATCATATTAAATCTTATAAAGAAGATTTGGAACAATGTATTGTTAGATTGGAAAAGGTTGTGATATTAAAAAATGAACTTGATAGTAAATATATTTTATTACATGAGAAAAAGAAAAATATATTACATCAATTATCTGCAACAGAAGAAAAAATAATTAAATATTATGATCAAGAAAAGGATATTGTATATAATACACAAGTTGAATCAGAGATAGATAGAATAAATTTAGAATTAGATGATGTTGTGTATCAAATAGATGTAGTGGAAGATAAAATAACTATAATATATGGAGATATTAAAGTAATTGATACAAGAAGAAAAACAATATTAGATAATATTAAACAAGTAGAAACTTTAGAAGGCAAATATCAGGCCTATCAATTTTATTTAGATGCAGTTAAACGTGATGGTGTTCCTTATCAATTAATATCTAAGGCACTTCCGACTATTGAAAGTGAAGTAAATAATATACTTTCACAGCTAGTTGATTTTCAAATAATATTTGAAATGGATGGAAAAAATATAAATAATTATATTGTATATGATGATGATAATATTTGGCCTCTTGCACTAAGTAGTGGTATGGAGCGGTTTATTAGTTCATTAGCTATTCGTGTGGGATTGATTAATGTATCTAATTTACCACGAAGTAACTTTTTAGCTATTGATGAGGGTTGGGGGACTATGGATTCGGATAGTATTAATTCAGTATCACAACTATTTCAATATTTAAAATCACAATTTCAATTTACATTGATTGTATCTCATATTGATTCTATGAGAGATTTTGTTGATACTTTATTAGAAATAAAAAAGGAGAAAGATTTTAGTGAAATTAATTTTGGTTAATCGTTTAATAAGTTTTTAGTTGATAAAATTTTTCTATTACATTTTTCTTCTATTAACAGTTCAACTAAAGCGTACATTTTAATACCATGTTTTTTTGAATATTCTTTCAATAAGTCACGGTATTTTTTTCTAATTTTTAAATTTACAAATTCATTTTCCATATAAATAAATATGTAAATACATATTTTTTACATACTATTTAATTACTTTCTATTCATTATTTTAACTCTGGATATTTATTAATAACTATAATAATTTTGGAGATTTTATAATATGGGCGTAATCCCAAGACGATTAATAAAAGATAATTTACACAAAATAGAAGTTTTAGTAAACGATACTAATAATGATTATTTTAATCTTTTTGAGTTTCCTGAAGTTTTTGTGCAAGGAAGATCTGCATTTAAAATAGCAGGTTCTGAATTATTAAAACCAAAAATTCCTTTAAAAATAGAAATATTAGATCATGCTGGAAATACGGTATATGTAGCGCCAGTTGATATTGTAGGTGAAGAGGATCCGGCATTAACTTTTAGATATGTTACAGTAGAAGTATATCCAAGACCATTTAATGAGCCAGGTATGGGTCTTTTAACTATATTGGGAGAAATAGATCCAACTAAAGTAGATTTTGATATTCCAGAGGAATTTCAAGATTCATATAATATTAAAATACAGAGAAAACTCAATATAGACACATCTACAGTAATAAACACTCAACCTATTAGATTTTATAAACAACCAACTGCTACAGCACAAGAATTAGTAAAACCAAAGATTGTAGTAACTGAGTTTGAAGCTACAGCTATAAGTGGTAGTTTTATAGAGGGCCGGGCCCGCCATGATATATTTGGTGCAACTAGAAATGTGGGGGATGCTGCTGCACTAAATCAACAAGAAACTGTAGAGAATCTTTCAGACGCCCCTGGATCAAATTTAGAAGCTGAACTAAATAATTATAGACACAGGACTGGTTTAACTGGTAGAAGGTCTATTTCATCAAGACGAGGAACAAGACACCGTAGAAGCTCTGCTCAACGACCAACTTATACAGTATTTATAACAGGATCTGAGGGGCCATTTATTTCTCAAATGGTTGGTGGTCATATTAGAGTAGATAACACTAAATTATCACTTCGAGATTTTAAGCGTTTAGATCCTACAGATAGAATTAACCGGTATTTTGATACTCGCCTTCCCGGCCCATTAAATCCAGTGCAGAAATATGTTACTAAACACTTTACAACAGGAAGTTATACAAGTTCTATAGCACGAGTTATAAATGGTAAACAATTAGTACCGGCAAATCCTTATGAAGTAACATATACATATAATAGTGGACGAGTACAGAAGGTTATAGCAGATTTTGGAGCTAGTGTATATACAGCATCATACAGTCCTACAACAACAACAATATATTCAAGTAGTTATCAATATGATTCTTTTGCAAATATTAGTATTAAGAATATGAGGCCGTTTTCTGGTGATATTTATCGAGTAAAAGTTCATGGTGCAAGCGAAAACCAAATGGCTGACTTTGCAGTATTGGGAGATCAAATTGTTGAATCTTCCGAATTACTTGTTGATGCTGATTCGGTTTCAGGATTTTTAAGGTGGGGATATTTTATAGACCAAGATCATATTAATAATTATTGGAGTTCTGGTAGTGGGCCTGGAGATGCTACAGGTGGAAATGTTATAGCACACTATTCAAGTTCGGTTATAATAGATGCTATGAGATTAAGTGGATCTTGTAGTGGATTTGGTGAATCAATAAAATATGAAAATAAAGATGATTTTGATTTTACAATTAACAAAGATGTACCTTTAACATTAGCAGTAACTTTAAAGGGCAAAAAGGGCCCAAAAAGAGATAGAAATGGAAACCAAACACAACAAGGAAAATTATTTTTTCATTTATCTGGTTCTAATTTGGCTGGTGGAGGCCCCGAAGCACCACAAGGGTTTGGTCAACCAATTAAAGATCCACAAGGTGGATTGCCATTAGTATTACGAGTTAAAGAAACACATGCAGTTGGTGGTGATGATGAAAGTAATTTTGAAGAGTTTGATAGGCGTGAAATTACATTTTTACCCAGCTTCATGTATGACAAAACATCTAATTCAGATACAAAATTACAGATAAGAGCTTCTTGTGGAGAATGGCATATAAGTGATTTATCATTAAGACCAGCTATGGATACTGGATTTTCTCCAGATGAATTTACAATTAGAGTAGGATTACCACGAGGAACACGCCCTGATAAATTTGATTTTATTATTGAATATTATGATATAAATAATAATGTAGCTGAAGATATTACGTATTTGAATGATATTAGGATTTCTGGATCAGCTCTTGTAATTGATGGTACTGGTAATTTACTAACAGGTTCTTTGTTTATGGGCAATATTCAAGATTCGGGAATTGAGGCTGCAGGAGTTGAATCTGCATATGTAAGGTCTGTTGGATATCAAGGATTTACAAGTGCATCTGAACAAGGACATGGTGGATTTATGATATGGAGTGGATCTGTATTTTCAGGCTCAGTAGATAAGTATACAGGTGCTGGTTTAGAAATCCACGATGGAACTACAGGAGCAAGTGAAAGATATTTTAAATTTCGTACAAAAGATGGAACAAGCGGCACTTCAATTTTTGATGTAAAAACAGATACATTTTTCTTAGGACAATCAACTTCTACATTTATTAGTGGTGCTCAAGGAAATCTTGAAATTTCATCTTCTAATTTTCATGTAAGTGCAAGCGGTGATGTAACTATGATAGGTACAATTACAGCGGCAGCAGGAAGTATTGGTGGTTGGACTGTAAATTCTAATAATTTAGTTGATTCAAGTAACAGAGTAAAATTAGAACCAGCCGGCGATTATATAATTTCAGCATCAGATTTTCAGGTTGGAAAGGGTGGAGATGTAACTGCTTCTGCTGGTTTAATTGGTGGTTGGAAATTAACAACAACTCCCGAAGCATTAACAAGTCCAAATGCAAGAATAACAATGAGTGCATTGACTGGAACAGAACGAATAACTATTAGAAATGCAAGTGGACTTGAAATGTTTAGATTGGGTGAGATAAGTGATGCTGCTGGATCATTATATGGAATGAAAATGTATGATGGTTCGGGTGTGTATGATGACGACACAAAACAGGGTCAAATATTATTACTAGGTCAACAAGGTAATATGATAGCTGGGTGGGAAATTACTCCTGGACAAATCCGTACAGTACCAGCTTCTGGATTTGGAGGGCAATATAATGAAGGAGAATCTGGACTAGTAATACATGCAAGTGGTTCAATAGAAACTTCTGATTTTGTTACAGGATTAAAGGGTTGGAGAATTTCTTCTCTTGGAAATGGAACTGCAGAATTTGAAAATGCAAGAATTCGTGGAACATTAAGAACTACAGTATTTGAAAAAGAATCTGTTAATGTTGTTGGTGGCCAATTAATGGTAGCAAATTCAACTACATTACAGGCATTAAGAGATGCAGGAAGTGGTTCAAAAACAACTGGTAGTGTGCAAGCAGCACCAAGAATTTTGGCAGGAGTTCCTTCAATGTCTGCCACATCTGTTACTATGAGTGTTGCTAATGCAAGTGGATTTGTTAAAGGTGAAATAATAAAAGCTAAAAAAGTAAGTGATACTGGATTTAGTGTTGAATATATGTATGTAACTGGATCAAAACGGTTTAGTGAAGACCCGGCTCTTGCTTATATTACGGGATCACAACCAAGTGGGGCTGCAATTGATCCAGATGGATTAGCTGGTGAATTGTATGTCGGTAGAGGATATGGACAAATTGTACAAATTTCAGGTTCTATAACTTCTACAAGTGCTTCAATAGGGCAATCAGCTGTTAGTGGTGCTCATGAAACTATTACAGTTCAAGACTCTTCATCTATTGAATTACAAGATATTTTAAAAATTGATGATGAAAGATTTAAGGTTGTTAGATTATATACGGGAAGTTTACATGGAACTGCACATACTGGATCAATAGATATTGTAAGAGATTTTCATAATACTGATAATACAGCTCATAGTGCAGGAGCAACTGTTTATAGGGTGGATACGGATGCAGAATTTTTAGCTGGATTAATTAGTACTCCAGTAACATATAATGAAGGTCAAGTGTTCGTATCAACTGGTAGATTTAATGAGGGGAAAACACCCGGATCATCAGGATCAATATCATCTGGATATCTTTTAATGAATGCAAACCCAGGTGATATTAATACTCCATATATGGATATTGTAGAAAGAACTGGAAGTGGTGTATATGATTTAGAATTAAGAGCAAGACTTGGTGATTTAAGTGGATTGAGTTCAGCATATTTATATGGAGATGAAGAACCTGGATTTGGTCTTTATACAGATAATGGTTATTTCAGAGGTTCAATACAGGCAACAACTGGTTCTATTCACGGAATATTAAATGTGGCAACAATTCAAGGTGGAATTGAAACAGGTGAAAAAATATCAATCGGTAGAAATGTAACTGGATCAAGTGATGGTATTTATTTTAACGATGATTACAATTATTGGTTTACAACAGGAGACTTTAGAGTTGGTTCTGCAACTAAATTTATGAATTTTAAAAATAGTGCTGGAACATTCCAATTACAAACAGATGATTTAAACATTGATACAACTTTACTTGATATAAATACTGCTCACGGCGGAATGATATCTCTTGGTTCAGGTGGTTCGTCATCATTAGCTGATTTGGGTACTGCTGGAATCTTTTTAAGTGGTAGTGGTACTTTTAATTTACAACAAGATGCATACAATTATATAAGAAAAAATGATTCATCATTTGAAATGAAGTTTGGTAGTGTTGGAGCCAACTTTGTTTTAAATTCAGCTGACAATTCTTTTAGATTTTTCTCTGGATCAGAAGTTGTTAGAATAGATGATAGTATACCTGTTTATCAGGGAGGCTTTGTGCCAGACGATGAAACACCAACTGCAGTTTATACTGATGGTGGAATTGGATTACCAACTAATAAGGCAAAGTTTACGGGATCTTTTACTGGTAGAGCACTTTCTGTATATGATGCCCCAACGGGAAGTCAGAATGTTCCGTTAATAGATGCTATAAGATTTCAAGATACTGCGAATGTAAATCCAATAGCAAATGCAGTAGCATCTACAATTTTTATGAATGCAGCCATAGATAGTGCCGCAACAACTCAATACGCTCTTTCAGCAAGAGTAAGAGTTAAAAATACAGCTGGACTATTAAGTGGAGAATGTAATTTGTATGGGGCATATATTGATGTTGGGAACACAGACGCTGATACAGGTAACGGTGACGCATATCGAAAAGTTACTGATCATGCTGATAGTAAAGCATATGCTATATATGCAAATGCAGATTTATATCAAGATGGCGCTAATAGTAAAAATTATGGAATATATGCAAATGCCGTTGGTGCAGATGGTAGTAATTATGCTGGATATTTTAATCAAGGTGATGTATATGTAAAAAATAATCTAACTGTTGGTGGTGGTTATGGTAGTACTGGCACAACTATTTCATCCGCTGGTGTAATTCAAACTGATGGTGCAATTACATCTGGAGGATTAATTACTGGTACAGACTTAACTATCAGTGGAATAAGTACAACGATTGGTACTGTTACTAGCGGTACTTGGAATGGTACAGCAATTGCTACTGGATATATAGCTGCAGCATTAACTT
>CALBXV010000348.1 GCA_937890045.1 uncultured archaeon | reverse complement strand
ATGTTTTAGAAGTTTTAGCTGGTGGTATGTCTGTATTGCAAACAATGTTTCAAGCTAATTTACAATCAGTATCAAATAGAATGACAACGGTTTTATTATGGCTTACTATAGTTGGAACTGCCATTCTTCTTCCTAATACATTAGCAACAATATATGGAATACCCTTTTTGCCACTTGACATAAATGGTGGAGACTGGTTTTGGATTATATTATCTTTGATAATTTCTACTGCATTTGGAACTACAATAGTTTATTTGTTTGTAAGAAAAGTCTGGACTCCATTCCAAGAAACAAATTTAGACATTAACTAATAATCTATTAGTGAATAGTTGTAAACAAAAATTATTATCTTCAATATATGACCCCTTTATTTCCTTTGGAACTTAATTCAGACTATTTTTTAGTGAACGTTTCTTGTCCAGACCCCTTCTCTTCCACTGGAGATATTTACAAGTGTTTTGCATTGAAATATTTCCATTATACTGTGAACATAATGTGAATACTCTAAAAGATACTAACCATCTCATTACTTGTCATTAAATATTAACTCACTTGTTCACAACTTCACTATAATTATTCTATATATATTATTCAATAAAGAAAAACAAGTCTAAAGAATTGACTAAACGAAAAATAAAGATAGAATTCAGTGATGGTGAAGGAGCAAACTATACTCTATCATTAGATGGTTCCTTATCACGTGATAAGATCCTCAAGATAATAGATATGGTAGAATTAATTGATGGAAAAGAAGATAAAGAAAGTATTAATATTATGTCAAAGGGAACATCTTTTGGAAAGATATATGATCTAATTGAAACAAAATTTCCACTTGGTTCATTTACTTCTACTGACATATTAGAAGCCTACGAAGACGAATTTAATATACCCATTAAACTAAGCACTATATCCACATATTTATCTAGACTAGAGCAAAAAAAATTACTAGTAAGAGAATGGGCAACATCAGGATGGCAATATAAACGAATCAGAATTATGACTACACAAAGGTAACATCATTAATCTTTATTAATTTATAAATATAAGGCTTCTTAGAATCATCTCTAGTAATATATCCACTATTAAATAATTTATTTAACAAACGAGAAGTGTGTTCTCTTGTTTTATTTATTGAAACTTGTAAATCACTTGCTGTACAATCTTTATATGATAAATTATTAATAATCTCTTTTTCAGTTATAGTAAGTAAATTATTTTTTTGTGATACAGGCTTCATATGTGATATCGTTTCACTTGTTTGTTTATTATTAAACATATTTTTACTTTCATTAACATTTTTCTCAATAATAAGATTAGAAAATTTACCTATTCTAAGTTCAGCAATATTTAATTTAACATCCAAATCTAATATTTTTTGATCTTGATTATACAATCTTTGTTTTAACTCAGTTAATATTCTTTGTATAATATTTTCTGAATTTTTTATCTCTTTGTTTATTTTATTAATCTGTACTAAATAGTATATTAAAACCAACACCATTAAAGTAAATATAATAACAGAAAATAACTGAAAATAAATATCTATCACTATCATAAGATATCACAATGATGTCATATATCATTATTTCAATGTTTCTATAATAATATAAAACTTAATATTAATTAAAGACTATTTTTTATTACATACATCAGATATTGAATAAGAAACCTGATTCAAAATAGAATTTAAATCATCATCAATAGAAATATTTCCAGAAATTTTCTTTAACATATTGCCAATCTTAATAAGGCTAATAATATGATTTTCTTCAATAATAGAATAATACTCTAATATAATTAATGTAAATAAAGAACTTTCAACATTTTTTTTTGCTTGTTTCAATGTTCTAATAAAAGATCCTTTACTAACTTTTCCTGTATCTCTCTGTAAAATCATATCACTTAACTTATCATTACTGAATAAACTTATTAAAAGAGTATCTAATTGTGATTTTGTCAAATTAGTTTTTCCTACTAAGAATTTACCAACTTTATCATTTACCAACTTATGTTCTAACATACATTACTTTCTAATACACTTTTGTATAACATTAATGGTTATACATAAAGTTAAAATAAAATAAAAATAATAGTATATTATTTAAAAATATAAATATATTATTTAAATATATTTTAAATTTTAATAACTAATAATAAATCATTATTTTATTATACTACTTAATACAACACTTATGATAGTGAATTAAATGGGAAGGAGAAGAAGAAAAAACATTAGAATTACAAAAAAATCACTTCCAAAAGTATTCAGTTGTCCACAATGTGGAATGTTTTCAATTAGAGTATTAATAGATCCTGAAACCGAATCAAAAATAGTATGTGGAAGTTGCAAGTTAACATGGAAAAAAGAAAATACAACAAAAAAACCAGAAGCCATAGATGTCTATAATAAATTTGTTGATGAGTTTGTTTTAGGTAGAGGTTAATTTAGGATTGATAGGTGTAACAGAAAAGAGAATATTAGATATTATAAAAAAGAATGGAACAATTTGTTTTGCATTAATAGATTCAGAAGATATATCTAAAGAACAGGTAGTTGATACTGTAAAGAAAGTAGAAAAGGCAGGTATACATGGAATACTTATTGGTGGTTCAACCGCAACAGATCAAAAGGAACTTAATTTAATCACAAAAACAATAAAAAAAATAACTTCTCTTCCAATAATTCTATTTCCTGGTAATATCACAGGAATATCACATAATGCAGATGCTATTTTCTTTAGCTCTTTACTAAATTCAGATAATCCATATTTTATTATTCAAGCTCAAATGCTATCAGCACCTATAATAAAAAAATATAACCTTGAAGCAATACCAATGGGTTATATTGTTATTGGAAATGGAGGAACAATTGGATATATAGGAAATGCAAGAGGTATTCCTGCAGAAAAGGGGAATATTGCTGCCATGTATGCCCTTGCAGCACAATATATGGGAATGAGAGTTATTTATCTTGAAGCTGGATCAGGTGCTAACAAACCTATATCTTCAGAATTAATTAAGAAAGTTAGAAAATTATTTAATGGTATATTAATTGTCGGTGGAGGAATAAAATCTCCAGAAATTGCAAAAGAAATATCTAATGCTGGTGCAAATATTATTGTTATTGGAACACTCTTAGAAGAAAAAGGATTTGAGAATAATCTCGAAAAGATAATAAAAGCAATTATTAAAAAATGAACAAATTATTAAGTGTTAATAATGTGATATCACTGTGACATATAATACTAATAAAACTATCAATAGAATAAATAACATTACTTCATTTCCCAGTCATTATCAATTATATAATAAGGAAATTATAAATTACCTATATTCCGTTCATAATATCGCCACTAAATCAAGAGAAAAAGGTCTTGATCCATCATCAACAGTAGAAACAGAGATTGCTTTTGATTTAGCTGATAGAGTAGACAGAATGTTTAATATTCCATTAGCAGAAAGATTAAGAGAATTATTAAGCAAAGATAGACCACATACTAAAGAGTATACTGCACTACAATTAGCTGAAGAAGTTTCATTAGGTAAATTTGGATATTCAGAAAGAAATGAATGTTTGAATTTAGGTGTAAGAGTAGGTCTTGCTGTAGTAACAGATGGAATTACTGTAGCACCTATTGAAGGAATTTCCTCAGTAGAAGAAAGAATAAATGATAATGGAAGTAACTATATGTCAGTTAGCTTTGCAGGACCTATCAGATCAGCTGGAGGAACTGAAGCTGCATTCACATTAGTTATTGCTGATCATATTCGTAAAGTTCTTGGATTAGAGAATTACAAAGTGAATGGATATGGTGAAGATGAGGTAGGTCGATTTATTGAAGAGCTTCGTATTTATGAAAGAGAAGTAAGTAACTTTCAATTTAGAGTATCTGATGAAGATATTAAGTATATGTTAACACATATGCCTGTAGAAGTAGATGGAGTAGAAACAGACCAAGCAGAAGTTATTGTACATCGTGGCCTTAGGAGAATAAAGAAGGATAGAGTTCGAGGTGGTGCTTTAAGAGTAATTAACGATGGTTTAATTGGTAGATCAAGAAAACTGTATAGTCTTGTAAAGGATCTTTCTATATCTGGTTGGGATTGGCTTAACGATTTAGAAGGTGGATTACAACAAGACACTGAAGAAACAAAGGTAAAGGCGACTCATTTCCAAGACATTATATCAGGTAGACCAGTTTTTTCTATGCCAGACAGGAAAGGAGGTTTTAGACTCCGTTATGGAAAATCATATAATACAGGTCTTTCTTCAATAGGAATTCATCCTGTCATACCACTTATTCTAAATAATGCAATCGTTGCAGGAACACAAGCTAAATTAAACTTACCTGGAAAAGCAGGCATTATATCTTTCGTTAATACGATTGAACCACCTACTGTTTTATTAAATGATGGAGCTGTTATTAAGGTCATTTCATCTGAAATTGCATTTAATATAATAGAAAAAATAGATAAAATATTACATTTAGGAGATGTCCTAATCAGTTATGGAGATTTTTTAGAGAATAGTGCCAAATTACTACCTTCTGGATATGTTGAAGAATGGTGGTCACAAGATCTTTCTAATGCAATAAGAGAAAAATATGGTAATATTCAACGCTGTTCAGAAAATATAGATATAAATGCAAAAAACTTAAAAAAATTAGTAGAAACCCCTTTAGTTAGTTTTCCTTCAATTATTAATGCAATAAAATTATGTAATAAACTTGATATTCCATTACATCCACGTTATCTGTATTATTGGAATAATGTAACGATTTCACATATACTATTATTACGTCAAAAAATTGTTATTAAATCATTAGATAAAGAAAATTCTTTATTAGCATTAGACGTTGATCCTAAAATTAAGAGTATATTAGAAAATATAGGTATTCCCCATAAAGTAATAAAAAAATCATATATTATTGAAGGAGAAGATGCTTATACAATTTTTATTACGCTGGGACTAAAATCTAAAATAAATACTAATACTAAATGGAAAAATACAGAAGAATTATTATCATTACTATCAAGTCTTATCATCAAGAGCAAAAAATCTAATTTTGTTGGTATTCGTATGGGTAGACCAGAAAAAGCCAGTATGAGAAAGATGAAACCACCTGTGCATGTTTTATTTCCAATAGCAAATAATGGTGGTATAAGACGTGACATCATCAAAGCAAGTAAAGATAGTTCTTTAAAGATTGAAATAACTAATATGATATGTCCGAAATGTAATTTTTCTTCTATAGGACGAACATGTATTAGATGTGGAGAAAAGACAGTTATTTTAAAAACTTGTCCTAGATGTAAAAGAGAAATTAATGGAAAAACATGTAGTTCATGCAAATTAAGTGGCATCTCATATATATCAAAACAATTTCCGTTAAAAGAAACTTTAAGTTTTGCAATTAAGAAAATAGGATATTTACCAAAACCTCCATTAAAAGGAGTAAAAGTACTTATGAATAGTACAAGAATTGCTGAACCATTAGAGAAAGGACTTTTACGAAATAAACATAATTTATCTATTTATAGAGATGGAACAATAAGATTTGATGCTACAAATGCTCCATTAACACACTTTAGACCTAATCAAATAGACACATCAATTAAAGATCTAATAAAAAAAGGATATAAATTTGACATTCATGGTGAACCACTTAAAGAAGACAACCAAATTCTTGAACTATTCGTTCAAGATATTATTATTCCGGAAATATCAATAAAACATTTACTGGATACATCTAAATTCATAGATGAATTACTAGTCAAATTTTATAATAACGATTCATATTACAATTTAGATACAAAAGAAGATCTCTTAGGTCACTTAGTAATTGGTCTTGCACCACATACAAGTGTTGGAATTATTGGAAGAATAATAGGATTTACAAGTTCATACGTTTGTTTTGCTCATCCATTTTGGCATTCTGCTAAAAGAAGAGACTGTGATGGAGATGAAGATACTATAATACTATTATTGGATGTATTACTTAACTTTTCTAAAGAATATCTTCCTACTCAGATAGGAGGTCTTATGGATGCACCTCTACAAATTCAGCCAATTATTATTCCGAAAGAAGTACAAAGACAAGCACATAACATAGATGTTATGAATAAATACCCATTAGACTTCTATAAAGCAACATTAAAAGAAATGTTACCAAAAGAAATATCAAATGTTATGGAAATAATACGTAATAGATTAGACAAGGAAGATCAATTTTATAATTTCTTTTTTACACACGACACAAGTACACTATCAATAGATAATAAAAGATGTCAATACTCTACACTTAAAACACTAAATGAAAAATTGGATATGCAAATAGAAATAGCAAAAAAAATAAATGCTGTAAATCCCAACGAAATTGTATCTTCGGTTCTAAACACACATTTACTACCTGATATAATAGGAAACATGAAAGCATATACATCTCAAAGCTTTAGATGTAAGAAATGTGGAAAATCACATCGTAG
>CALBXV010000347.1 GCA_937890045.1 uncultured archaeon | reverse complement strand
GGTGTTTATAAAATTATATCTAATATTTAGATTATGTACAGTATCCCCAACCGCAGCTTGGACAGGTTAAACATCCCTCTTTAAATACAACTAAACTAAGACATTCTGGACATTTAGAATTGGATTTATCATCTGCAATAAATGTGGATTTTAAAGAGTTAACATCTTTATCTGTTGGGACTGGAGGTTCTGTATTTTGATTCAAAGGTTTAGGGGTAACGGGAGATGGCTCAGTATTAGTTTCTGTAGTTGCTGTAGGAGCTACTAGAACCTGTTCTGTAATTGATGTGTCCCGAAAAACAGTAACGTCTTTACATCCTAATTTATAAGCAAGTAAATAACTTTCTCGCATATCATCAACAGTAGCATCAGCAGAAAAGTTATTAGTTTTTGAGATAGAAGAATCTACCCACTTTTGAAATATGGCAAGTGCTTTAATATGATCTTTAGGAGAAATACTATGCGCAGTAACAAATACTTTCTTAAGGTCTGGAGAAATATAAGAAATATCTTGTATACTACCTCCATGAGCAGAGACTTCTTCAAGTAATTTATCATCAAATATTCCTTCTAATTTCATAGTTTCTTCAAATACATGATCGACATAATAGAAACTACCAACTTTAACATTTTTTTCATATATTAAACTATAAACGGGTTCTACACCACTACTACAACCAGCGATCATAGATATACTACCAGTTGGAGCTATAACGGTAGTATATGCATTTCTAATTCCTTTTTTAGCTTCTTCACATATCTTTTTCCAATCAAATTCCCAATTTGATTTTTCCAAATAACCAGAAAATGGTAACTTTCCTTCTGGGTAAAAACTTTTTTTATAATATGGAAAACTGCCACGATTTTTAGCTAATTCTAGAGATGTAATCTTACTATGATAATTAATGAATTCCATTAATTTTGACATAAATTCTCGTCCTTCTTCACTATTATATGATAAACGTAATTCATATAACAAATCCGCTAATCCCATTATACCTAAACCAATTTTTCGGGTCGCTAAAGTCATTTCTTCAATTTGTTTAAGAGGATAATTATTTACATCAATAACATTATCTAAAAATAGACAACAAGAACGTACTGTCTCAGCTAAAGCATCCCAGTTATATGTTGTTTCCCCGTGATCGTCATGATTGATAAACTGCCATACATTTATACTTCCTAAATTACATGATTCATTAGGATATAATAATACTTCACCACATGGATTTGTAGTAATAATTGGACCAAGACCATCACATAAGGGATTAGTATCATTAACATGGTCAGAAAATATTACACCAGGTTCAGCACTTTCCCAAGCTTGATATACAATTAAATCAAAAAGCATTCTTGGATTAACTTTTCTTACAATATTCCCATTACGTGGATTGATAAGAGGAAATGGTTCATTTTTATCATAATATTCCCAAAAATCAGATGTTACTAAAACAGAAATATTAAAATTTCTTAAAGCTTTATTACCAGATTTAGACCGGATAAATTTTTCTATGTCTGGATGATTAATATTTAAAATTCCCATGTTTGCACCTCGACGAATTCCACCCTGTTTTATAACTTCAGTCATTGTGTCAAATAATCTTATAAAACTAATAGGACCAGAAGCTACTCCAGATGTGGTACTCACAAAATCGCCTTCTGGTCTAAGTTTAGAAAAGTTATATCCCATACCACCACCGGCTTTAAAAACTAAAGCTGTATTTTTTAATGTCTCCATTATACTTTCCATATTATCTTCTATCCCCATAACAAAACAGGCAGAACCCATACCTAGAGCATTTCCAAAATTAGCTATAGCAGGAGTATTAGGCATAAATCTTTTAGTTATCAATAATGTGTAAAATTCATCTATAGCTTTTTCATAATGATCAAATTGATTTTGGATAATTAATTCTATTAATTTAGAAAAAGAAATTTTAATTTTACCTTCTCTATTAAATCTTCTGTAGAGTCTTCTAATTGCTTGAATATGATACTCATTAAAAGAATATTTACCAATGAATAATTTACCAACATATTCTTTTGGATTAAAATCATTATAAGAATGTTCAATTTGAGAACCAGTAGGATCATATGTTAAAACATCGTAAAATAGGTCTGGGATAACAGTATGTACTGCTATTCTAGTAAACAATTGTTCAGGTGTTTCAATAAGTTTACCAGTTTCATCTTTCCGAAGATATCGGGCTTTTAAAACACGTAAAGCATTAACGTCAAAAACTTTATCTACTGAATCAATTTCTTCTTTTTCGAGAATTTTTTTCTTTTCTTCACGTATTTGTGTTCTATTTTGTCTATATAGGATATATGATTTAGCAGTTCTTGAATGTCCATTTTCAATTAGAACTTGTTCAATAATATCTTGTACAGTTTCTACAACTAGAGGTTTATCTGCATCCGAAAATTTTTCTTTTAATATTTTACATACAATCTGAGTTAAGTCGTTAGCTATAGATTTATCATTACCACCAACAGATTTAGCTGCACCCCATATAGCTTCCATTATTCTATTTTCATCAAAATCAACTAAACGTTCATCTCTTTTTTTTACTTTAAATAAATTTGAATCACTCAAAACATAAACAAATACAAATTATAAAAAATAATTATATAATATTTCTTTAATTTCTTACTAAAAAATCTTTTACAACCTATTAAACACTATATGTGTAATCATATGCAAACAGAAGTAAATTATAATGAAAACAGAAAGTAAATATCTTAAATAATACTCTAAATCATTGAAACGTCACATTTCGTCCGAATTAAAAAATCATTATGAAAATACTATATATGTGTGAAGGAAAATTGACCTGGAAGATTGGCTAAAGCTAAATCATTAAGAAAAAAAATATATGAACTAAAACTGTAACAAATATTAGATTCTAATAATATGAAACTATATATATTGTTTTCATAATATATCAAATCTGTTTTCAAAAATTTGAAAAATTATCTTAATAAACATGAATCATATAATAAAATGTAAAAAATCCAATATTTTAAGTATAATAATATAAAAACTATCTAATTGACTAGAATTTTAACTAAAATTTTAATTGTAAACGCATGTAACAGGTAACAACGAACAACTATGTTTTCATTTTAAAAATAACGCAACAAAAGTAAGACATAAAATATTACTAAATTACTTAGTTTGATACTGAATTTTAGAATTTGATTTACAAACTGAACATCGGGTTGCTCGATTTTTATATTTAGTTCCACAATTTGTACATGCAATAATATTTTTAACTAATTTAAAATATGAAAAAGAATTTGAAGCATTAATTAACAAACTTTTAAAATTAGTATCAGTAATATCGGATTGAATTTCTATATTTATAGAATATGCACCCTTTAAATTATCATATAACCAAGGAGTTAAAGTTTTATTAAAATTTAATACATTGTTTTGAGAATTAATGGATTCAACATCCGTATAAAATAAATTATCGTGATCAAAAATCGAGAGGTTTTTGCCATATTTTTCAGAATCCAATTTGTAAAATCTATCTGCGCCAGATTCATGTAAAATTCCTAATTCAATTTTATTATCAGATTTTGTATTAGCTTCTAAAATAATTTTATTAGCAGTTGTAATTATTTTTTTTTGTAAATTATTTCTACTACTAGAATTTAATTTGTCACCAGTTAATGATAAAAGAGCTTCTTTTATACCTACAAGATTAATTATTAAAGACATGTTTGCATATTGATTATTAGGAATACCAGATATTAAAGCAGGAAGTAATCCCTTTTTCATCATGTCTAACATAATTTTTTTTCTAGTGATTAAAGCGTCAATTGAGATTCGTAAAATTACAGCTAACTTTGTACGAAAATATGTTTCATCTTTATTAGATTCATATGCAAGTCTTGGTAAATTAATTGATAGTGAATGAATTGCAGGTAACCAAATTGAGTCATGTAACTCAGAAGAAACATGTTTTTTTATACCCGAATAAGCTATACAAGAATTATCATTAGAAGATATAGAGATAAAACCACCGGAATTAACAATTTGGGTAATTTTTTCTAAATATAAATTATTTTTAAAATTAGATGAAATAATGAGTTTAATTTTAGATTTAGGTACGTTCGTAACATACAATAAATAAGCGTCTAATATTGAATCAGTTAAATTAGAATATTTTGGATCATCAATATTCAAAAAAATAGAGATAACAAGTGAATTCTGTGTTACATTTGAATTAAGTGAAATTAAATAAAAGCATAATTTCATGATATTAATGTTATCTTCTAAGCTATTAGAACTGTAGGCTTTAAAATATTCTTGTATATTTTCAATAACTAATTCATTTACTATTTCGTTTTGTAATGTAGATATTAACATACATAAATTAGCAACTAGGTCATTATCTGTTAAATTAGTAATTCTGGGATTGGATAATAATTTATCATTTAAATGAAAATCATAGTCATTACATAAAGTTAGGTCAATAAACAGAGTATCAGGCATTAAACCCCAAGTTCCAATATTAGATAAATGAATATCACCAGAAAGATAAGCGTCAGCTACATTTCTAGGAATTTGGCTAAGAAGAAGATACTCAGAAAATACGGAATTTGCAGTTTTTGAAAGGACAGTTCCAATTTCGTTTTCAGTAGTACTTGTTTTATTAATTAATTCGGTTATATCATAAATTGGTAACCCAAGTCTTGTTAATTTATGCCTATAATCTTCATGTCCATGCTCTATAAGTAAAGAATTTACAATTTCTCTTATTAATGGTGCTGTAAGATAAGTGGTAGAAAATTTTTGTAATCTAGATTCCGTTTCACTAGTAATTTTTTGAGCTAATTCAACAGGCATATCTGATTCTTTAACTAATGACTGTAAAATTTTATCAGAGTTAAATTCAACCATACCACTATGAGAAGTACGAACATAAAGTTTACCACTTTCAATAATTGAGTGTTCTTCAATTTGTTTAGTTAAATTTAAAATTAATCGTCCTAAATTAGTTATATTATATTTCCTTTCTTGACGATTTAATGTAATTAAAAGTTGTCTAACAAGTTTTCGTAAATGATAAGCAAATTTTCCTGATTCTTTTTTAGATTTAAAACCAGCTAACGTTTTTAGCTCTGAATAGCTTAAAGGGCCTTGAGTATTAATTATACGTAAGATTTCAAGTCTATTAGGTGAAGCTATAACTGAATAAATGGATCGAATACGATTTAATGTAGAATTCATTGTATATTTAACTGTATTAATAATTATTAACTATATACATTAAAAAATTTTAAATTAATTAAGTTTAAATTATATATACATCAGATTAGTGAAATTTATTATTGGATACAACATTTATACTTGAACTATCAATCGTACTAACTGCTGCTCTTTTAGGTGGTGTCCTAGTTAGAAAATTTGGTTATCCAGCAGCTCTTGGAGAATTAGCAATAGGTATAGTATTAGGACCTTTTGCGTTAGGATTTGTAAGAGATACTGAAATATTAACAATATTTGCAGAATTAGGAGCAATAATTTTATTATTTTATATTGGATTGGGAACTGATATCAATCAGTTAAAAAAACAGTTAAAATCATCAATTTTAGTAGGTGTTCTAGGAGCCATAATTCCTTTAATATTAGGTTATTATACAGGATTGCTATTTGGTTATCCAGAAGGTGAATCATTATTTTTAGGAGCAGTGATGATGGCTACAAGTATTGGTATAACTGTAAGAATGTTATCAGAATTAAAACAATTACATACTAAAATCGGTATGATAATAATGGGTGGTGGAGTAGTTGATGATGTAGTAGCAATAATATTACTTACAGTAATAATAGGATTCTTAAAAGGTCAAGTACAATTAACAAATATTTTGGGTTTAGTAGGAAGCGCGCTTATTTTTTGGATTTTAGCATTAATTATTGGTTTAAGAGTAATATGTAGATTCTTAAATAAAATTGATTTAATAAAACCAGGTTTCTTTTTATCAAATACTGAAAATGTATATTTAATATTTATCTCACTTGGATTACTAGCTGCGTTTATATCTGGATTATTAGGACTGTCGACAATAATAGGAGCGTTTGCAATGGGAATAGCGCTTACAAAATACAAACATATTGATAAAATATTAAAAAAATATCACAGTCTATATTTATTTTTTGTACCAATATTTTTTGTAGCAATTGGTATGTTAGTAAATATAAAAACAATATATGACATATTAATTCCAGCGTTAGTTATAACAGGAGTTGGTATATTAGGTAAGATCGCTGGTGGTGGAATAGCTGGATTACTTTCAAAATGCTCAGCTAAAGAATCATTGATTATTGGTATAGGAATGTCGCCTAGAGGCGAAGTCGGATTAGTAATTGCTGGAATAGGACTGGCAAGTGGTTTGATAGGCGATTCAGTATTTTCATTAGCAGTAGCTGCTGTAGCATTAAGTACAGTAATTGGTATGCCATTATTAAAAATATCTTTAAAATAAATTCAATAATAGAATTAATATTTTAAGTAATTTATTAATGGGGCCGGTGAGATTCGAACTCACGGTCCCCAGCTCCCAAAGCTGGTATCATAACCAAGCTAGACCACGGCCCCAATATAGCAAAGGAGGCGGTAGAATAAAAGATTTTATTTATAGGATAATTTTAATGTAAATCGGATTAGCACAAGTCCTATTAAAGTCATAATTAATCCAGTAACCATCAATGGAAATTTAAATTGGTCTAGAAAATTACCGCTTAAAAGGAATCCATGCATAAACAATAGAGGACCACCAAGAACTAATACAAGAGTAATAACTCGTAATGTATTATTAATCACATAATCTATATCTAAACTCAAATTATACATAGTTATAATTTTACATGTTTATAAATAATCACTTGATAGGAGGAAAATTTATTACTTGAAATATAATATATAACTACATGAGTATAGAAGAGAAAATTAAAGAGTTAGGGCTTGAGTTACCAAATCCATCAACACCAATAGCATCATATGTTTCAGTAATGAAA
>CALBXV010000346.1 GCA_937890045.1 uncultured archaeon | reverse complement strand
GAAAGACTTCTTTGGATGGATGATAAACAAACATCCGATTGGATAGAGTCTCTTCGTTTATTTATATTATCTGAGTGGGATGAAAAAGGAATACCGCCAACTATTGGTCAAAATACCAAAGATATAAAAAAGAATTTTCAAAAACTTAGAGAATATCCATTACATCAAGGTAAAAAACAATTCTTGACAAAGGACGAAGATACTGGTGAATATGATGTAATAAGAAATTATAATAAGTTTGGTTCTGCAGTAAATCAATTTTTTCCTACAATGTTAAAAACTCGTGTTAATAATGGTTCTATATATGATTGGTTTACCGAAGATTATAAAGATAAATTTCAGAAGGTCATTCGTAGAATTTTAAAAAGAGATTCAATGTATAATTGGTCTAAATGTGTTTTAAGTAATGAGTTATTGCCACAAAATTATTTTGTAGTTCAACATAAAAAGGATTCAGTAGAAGAGAAATATTTAACTCTATCAAAATTTGTGATAGAAAATCTCCCCTACAAACATAAGACAAATCTTCCAATAGAACTTGATGATGAGAAATATAAATTCTTAGTTCATAGATTTGAACGTGGACAAAAGTTATTCCCAGCTGGAATACAGGCATTTAGGTTAGGACTTGGCCAACCAGCTGTAAATTTCCCACCATTAACAGCTCGTTGGATATATGAGAGATATACAAAACATATAGAACAAGATGAACCATTAAATATTTATGATCCAAGTAGTGGTTGGGGCGGTCGTATTCTCGGAGCTATGTCATCACTCAAACGAATTCATTATATTGGTACAGACCCTAACACGGACAATTACATAGACGAGTTAGGTAAGACACGATACGAGTATGTAGCAGACTTTTTTAATAATGAGGTATTAGAAACAAATCCATTTTGGGAAGAAGATAAGAATACTTATCATATATTTCAAGATGGAAGTGAATTTATTGGGAACAATCCAGAGTTTCAGACGTATAAGGATATACTTGATTTAGTTTTCACGAGCCCACCATACTTTGATAGAGAGCAATACTCAGAAGATGAAGAACAAAGCTATAAGTTATATCCTAAGTATGATAATTGGAGAGATAATTTTTTAAGGCCAACTTTGACTACTGCATATGAATATTTAAAACCAAATAGATATTTGTTGTGGAATATTGCAGATATCAAAATTGGAAAAGATAAGTATCATCCACTTGAACAAGATAGTATTGATATTGTTGAATCTCTTGGTGGTGAATACAAAGACAAACTCAAAATGTTAATGACGACAATGACTGGTTTGAATCCAGAGAATGTAAAAAACTGTGTAAAGGTTGATGGTAGTTATCGAAAATACGAACCAATTTTTGTGTTTTGGAAACCTTAAAAAAGTCCTTGACTTTTCATTAAAAATGTTGTATATTTAAGATGTAATGATAAATTATAGAGAATTATCTCCAATAGAAAAACACGGCGAAATTTGGTTTAAGAGGGAAGATTTATTTAAACCATTTTCAGACTTTGAGATTTCTGGAGGGAAAGTGAGACAATGTTATGCTTTAGTAGAACAAAACAAAGAATTAATAAAGAAAGAATATAATTCTACTTTAATTACAGCGGCATCTATTCATTCTCCACAATCTCCGATTGTAGCACGAGTAGCAAAGGAGTTTGGGTTTAAGTCAATAGTTGGAATTGGCAATACTACAGTAGAGAAAGCGGTTAAAGAAAATAAAGCTCTTCAATATTCAGAGGAGTTTGGGGCTGAAGTGGTTCTATTAAGTAAAACTCAAGCTTTCAATAATGTATTATATTCACGGTTAAATACGTTAGTTGAAGAAACTCCAATGTTTAAGATTTTATTTGGATATCATATAGAGAGTAACAAAGAATCGATAGTTGATATTATAGCAGAACAAGTTTCTAATATACCTGATGAAATTAATACTCTAGTTGTTAATCTTGGAAGTGCAGTATCCTTTGTTGGAATTATGACTGGAATCTTAAAATATGAAAGGGATTTTAGAGTAATAGCCATTCAACCATTTGGTTATGATAGAAGAAAGTTTATTCAGAAAAGTATGAATTATATGAAGTGGGAGTATTGGGACAAATTTGAATATTATATGGGAAGTTATCCATACAGTAAAGTTATGATAAAAGAAATAGATAAAGATTTAGAATTAGATGGAATATATGAATCGAAAGCTTACGATTTAATGCTTAAAGAAAATATTGTTAATCCGAAAAAAGAAAATGTATGTTTTTGGGTAATTGGAAATACTAATTTTTTGAGGTGAGTGTGGGGATAGAATTAAATTTACTTGAAAGAGATCCCTGTATAAAATGGGATGGTTTAAATAAAATATCTGAGAGAGAATTTTTTTTAGAAAAGGCTATGGATTTTTCTCGGCATTCATCTAAAAAATTTATTGATTATTTTAATGACACCAGAAAAAATAGATATGGATACGAAGGAGTTTTACCAGCAGAATTTTCACATGAATATAATAGGATTGCTAAAGATTGGCAAAGGAAAATTATAACAATTGAGTACAATGAAGATTTAATAATAATGGTATTGAAAAGAGTTCAGATGTTCAAGACAGTTTATACCCGAGTAGAAGGGCTCCCTATTAGTATTAATAATAATTGTAAAAATGAACGAACTGTATTGTTGAAATTAATTGAGAAGAATTTGATTAATAAGATAAGTTCTAATAGTTCTGAAGCAGAAAAGTTAAAAGATTGGGGATATACTTTAAGCGAAAAAATTGATTCTTATAATTTTTATAGTCACATTCCATCTAATTGTGAAAAGATAAGTAAAAATAAATGGAGAACTAAAAAAGGCATAAATCGAATGTTAAAAATGTCAAATTTGAAATGGAAAGTTTTAAAAGAGGAAACAGATGAAATTGAAATGATAAGTAAAGGATTTGATAAATGGAAAACAACGATAGAGGGGACACACAAGGGATGGCATAAACTATCTAAAGGAATATTAAAATATCCATTTTGGCGAGATAAAAATACAATTTATTATTTGATTACATATAAGGATATTCCAGTTGGATTTTGTGTTTATATAATTAATGGTAAACTAGCACATCAAATAATTAACAAATCAATTGGACATACTATATATGAAAAAAATTCTCAGTTGACAAATGAGGTGGAACAAAAAGAATTTGAAGAGATTAAAAAAAGAATGGGAGCTTTAATTCATTATATAACAGTTAAAGATATATATGAGCGAGGAATTGTAGATGGTTATTTTGGTGGGGCTTTCAGTATGAAAAGTTTAAGAACATATAAACAAATATTAAATGATGTTGAAATACCACATTATGTATTTAAATGGGAAAATTGATAAATGGAAGAAAAAATTATTTACGAAACTGAATATGAAAATATTAAAATCCAAGTGATAGATAAAAAATATGTTAGACATTTACGATTTGGAAATTCTATTAGACAATCTTCTATAAAATTGAAAAGTCCATTTCGATTGCAAACAAAATATATAAGAGATATGGTTTCTATTGTAGATAAGAAACCCAATATTAAAAGAGTTCTAGCATTAGGATTGGGAGCAGGAACAATTCCAAGTCACTTATTTCATAGATTTCCCGAACTTCAAATTGATGTAGTAGAACTTATTCCGGAGTTAAAACAAATTTCACATGAATATTTCTTTCTGCCAAAACACGAAAGAGTGTCCATAATTATTGAAGATGCTTTGGAATATGTTATGAAAACTGATATAAAATATGATTTGATTTTTATTGATGTTTTTAATGATTTTCAAATTCCAAGACATTTAAGAAGCAATAAATTTTATTACAGACTTAATGATATATTGGATAAGAATGGACATGCAGTTTTTAATACTTGGATTTCTGAATCATCATATCAAAAATATCTTAAACAACTAAAAAATAATTTTAATAAAATTGAAGAAGTAAGTGTTCCGAAGGCTGGAAATCACATTGCTTTTTGTAGTAAAAAATAATAAATGGAGAATAAATGAAACAATTAACACCAGAACAAATCCAAGATAATTGGAATGAATTAGTACAGGTTATAGATGATACATTTGCTTCGAAGTATGAGAAACGCGTTTCTCAAATAGATACTGAAGATGACGAAAGACATACTAAATTGCTTGAGATGTATGATTACTTTGAAGATAGAATGTGTATGGCACCAGCAAGTGGGAAAAAACATTTTCATTATGCTCACTCGGGTGGTTATGTAGAACACGTCCTTCACGTTGTAAAGTTAGCACAGAAAATATCTGATTTACTTGAAGAAGTAGGAGGAACAAAAGATTATACAGATGAAGAATTAGTATTTGCTGCACTACATCACGATTTAGGTAAGATTGGTGATTTAGAATATGATTATTATATTCCACAAGACAGTGATTGGCACGTAAAAAACAGAGGAGAAATCTTTACTCACAATCCTGAACTAGCTTATATGGCAGTTCCAGATAGAGCATTGTGGTTACTTCAATATTTTGGACTTCAATGTACTGTAAATGAAACTATGGGAATTAAATTGGCTGATGGATTGTATGATGATGCAAATGCTAAATATTTTAAGTCGTATATACCAGACTATCAATTGCGGTCTAATATTGGTTATGTATTACATTGGGCGGATAGTATGGCTACACGAGTAGAATATGATGAGTGGAAAAGAGGAGAGGAAGAAGAAGATAGGATAGTTAGAGAAAGAGTTCAAGAAGCAATTAAAGAACCTAAAGAAAAAAAGAAAGTAGATAATGAACTTCAACAAAGAAGTCAAGATTTGTTTGAAGAATTATTTGGAGATAAATAATGAAAATAGATACAAATGATTTATCAGTTATGAAAGGATTTATGTCAAGTTATGGTTGGGTAAAAGGCAAGACAAGATCATCTATAGATTACAAGTCAGTACCAGATCATATATGTGAAGATTTTGATGATGATTGTGAAGATATTCCACGAATATATTGGCATTGTTGGGAAAATGATTTGAAGTGTGGTGTATGCCCGTTCGCTTTACAGGAAGTAACTGAAGAACTGGAAAAATTAAAATGATTGTAGAAATAGTATTAGGATTAACTGTAGTTTTACTTGGAGTTTGTAGTTATATAATATGGAATCTAACTCGTAAAGTTGAATTATTAGAAACTTGGATGGAAGGATTTTCTAATAGAATATTAGAAACTAGTAATAATTTACAGGCAATTGATTCTACTGGTCATTTTGAGGCAGACGATGAAATTGGAAGTATATTTGAAGGTATAAAAGACGTAATTAATGAATTAACAGGATCTTTAGGTGAACAAATATTGGAGGAAGAATAATGGCAAAACCCAAATCTAAAAAGAATATGTATTTTACTCAAGGAACAGAGGACGCGATTGTTAGATATAATAACAGTGATGACCCAGTTATTAGAAAT
>CALBXV010000345.1 GCA_937890045.1 uncultured archaeon | reverse complement strand
AGTGATACTATTACAACAGCATTAATAGCAGCAAATAATATTACAGCTGCAGAAATTAGTTCAACTTCTAGTATGAATTTATCTATAAATAATGGAGATGCAGGGGGTTGGGAAATAAGTAGTACTCAATTAAAAACTTCTGATGATAAAATAATTATAGATTCAGATAATAAATATATTTTAATAGCGGATTAAATCATGGCAAATAGAGTATTATTAGGATATAGACCTGCAGTTACACAAGGTAATAGTACAGTATCTCCCGCAGCTAATGGATTATTCGTTTCCAGTCCAGGAGAAAACGTACTTACTTGTATGGATGAGGAATTAACTTTTGATAGTCGAAAAGCTAGAAGTGCACAAGTATATAGAGGGGGATCTCAAAGTGCAATTTCTGATAGTGGGCTTACTTGGACAACAGGAGATATACCATCTTTAGGGTATATTCCTATGATTATAGTTACAGAAGATAGAATGGGTAGATTTATTGCAGATGGTGGAAGTGATCCAACTTGGGAATATATGCTCACATGTACTCAAACAGCTTGTTGGAGTAGTACTACTAGTAAACTTATACAAGCAAGTAATACACATATTGCACAGAATTTAACATCTAATAATTATATAATGAACGAAGGAAGAGGGGGTAGTTATGAATTAAGAGATTCTGCAAATGTTAATTTAGTAGTACTTAGAATCCCCCTTCAATATGGAAAAATGACAGAGTCAAGTTTATGGTAGAAGATTATGGCAAATAGAATTTTATTAGGAAAAAATATACAATCAAATCATGGTTATTCAAGTGGTAGTCCAGGATATGGACTTTGGATATCTAGAGCTACTAAAAATGTTCTTACATGTACTGCAGATGAATTAATTTTTAATACAGATGATGGTAGTGGTACTAGAATTGATGTTGGTATTCTTCAATTAGTACCTGTTGATGCAAATGGAACTATAAATCAAACTGAAAGTTCCATATCTGCAGGAAATGATTCAGATTCAACTTGGTTAAATGTGGGAAGTAATCATCTACCCTCATGGAAAAGAAGTGCGGCTCAACGACATGGAACAGCAACTTGGAGTGGTACTACTACAGCAAATATATCAAATCCTACTTCACAACATGTTACAACAAATTTTTCCTCAAATGCAGCTACGGGTACTTATGAGATGTATGTTTATAAAGGATATAGTTCAAGCGCATTATGGTAGAAGATTATGGCAAATAGAGTTTTATTAGGAAAAAGGGGTTCAGATCATGGACTATTTGTATCACAGGCAGGAGATAATGTAATTAGTGATGATAATTTATCTTTTGATACAAGATGTGTTGGAGGATTTTCTGTTGCTTTAAAAGGAGAAGGTTCTATTGTTGCTCCAGCTCATATGGATCAAGGAGGAACAGATTTTAGTGATTTAAATACTACAACTACTGCTACTATTCCACATGGATTAGATTTTACTCCCGCTTTTGCAGTCAGATGGTGTTATGCCAAAGACTTAACTTCTAGTGTAGCGGATAGAATGTATCATCCCTCTAGATTACATACTATGCAGATAGATTATACGACAAGTACACAATATTATGCAAATGGGGGATGTGAAGCTAGTATTGATGGAACAAATTTAACAATAACAAACCATGAAAATGGGTCAGGGAAATGGATCTTCGGTTCTGGTTGGCAATCTTTTAGTAATATGGAAGCAAGACCCATTTATTATGCTTATATAATATTTCAAATGGAAAACTTTAATGGAGGATATTCAATATAATGGCTACTTTAAACATATTTTATGATACAAATAAAGATATTATTTGGCAAACTTTTAATGAGTGTCCAGAAAGTCTTATTTTAGATCAAAAATCAAGTAATAATCTTGATCACTTAACTATTGAAGCAGAACAAGCTTATGATGCAAATACTTATTATATCAATGGTGATGGTGATGATGTATTAGCTTATTCTACTTTTTCACCTACATATAGTGCAACTGAAGTTGTCTTGGATGCAGTTATAAATATAACAGGAGTACCAAGTGGAACCGAAGTATTTTTAGATAATGTATCTACAGGAACAATGTCAAATACAACACTAACTTTAACAGGAATACAAGCAGGATTATTTAATATTAAATTAAAACAAACTCATTATATAACACACGAAACATGGGTTAAAGTTAAAAGGAGAGGAGAATGAATATAGATTTAATAAAAGTAGGTGCAACTTATGATACTAAAAGGGCTTCTTATTATCCTGATCTTGGAGAGCAATTTGATCTTTTATATCATGCTATAAATGATGGAGACTTTGGAGAAGATGCAAAGACTACAGATTTTTATACTGAATTAAAAGCTGTTAAAGATAAATACCCAAAACCTTAACCTAACCTAAAAATGATACAAAGAAATTATGATGGTATGAAAATTTTGTACCTCATAAAAAATGTTTCTTGACAGGGGATATAGATTTTGGTATAATATATGAAATGGAGGATTTTGAAAAATGCCAGCAGGAAAATATGACTTAGTAATTGATCAGGGTTCTGATTACGCAACGACTTTAACACTTACAAAAGATGGTTCAGCTATTAATTTAACAAATTATACAGCTAGAGCACACATACGAGCAACTAAAGAGTCTAGTAATTATGTAGGTTTTACTATGACCTTTCCTGATAGAGCAGCAGGACAAGTTACTATGACCTTACCTTCTGCAACAAGTTCTAGTATGGCAGCAGGGAGTTATGTATACTCTCTCGAAATAGAAACCAGTGGAGGTGTTGTAACTAGACTTATAGAAGGTAGCTTAACTTTAACTAGAGAAATTACTCGATAATGGCTAGTAATAGAATAGGTAAAACTTCTGCGAAGTTGGCAGAAATGCCACCTCATACTTGGACAATAGAACTAGCAAGTTTTATACTAGAACAAAAAGTAGTTAAAGAAAATTTATATAAAATTCCTGTAAATGAACCATTAGTTGAGAACTTATTAAAAGAGCCTTTAAGAAATCCGTTTTTATGTCTTCCAAATTGGTGGCCGTTAGCAGGTGGACAGAGAATTAAAGCAATACAGCATATTCGTGAGAAATATAATAAAGATTATGATCCTGAATTGTATATTTGCAGAATAAATAAAGAATATCATAATATATGGTATTTATGGGGTGACAAGACTTTTAGAAGTAAAGCTATTGCTATAACTTTTCAATTATGGGAATTAGTATTTAAAAGTTTGTGGTATAAATATGAAAATACGGATGATGGAGTACCAATGACTTATTATGAAGATTTAGGAGAAAAACTAGAATGGGAACACGATAGACATCCCGAGATTAAAAAGACATACGAGTAGAAAATGGTAGAACCAGTAGGAATAGATGTATCAATAGAAGTAGATACTACAACTGTTACGGTAACAAGCGAAGAAGCAGTAAATGTGGCAATCGCACCAGAAACTACAGATATAGCATTAGCTGTAGCACCAGCAGCCAATGCTAGTCAAATCGGTTCTACTGCTTATAATACGATATCTGCAACAAATGTTCAAACAGCTTTAGAACAGTTAGCAGATCAATCCTACAGAGGTACTGGAGCTCCTTCTGGTACTAATTTAGGTGAAGGAGATTTATGGTACGATACTGCAAATGAAGAATTAAAAGTATATAGAGAGATATCAAGTGGCAGTTTTGCTTGGATAGCTCTTGTAGCAGGTGGATACGTAGCAGGTGAGACAAGTTTAATGGATAAATTAGATGGTGGATTTTTCTAATCTATCCGAGCAGCTCTAAGGAGCAAATGGAAAAGTAAATGGCAACAATAAATACAATTAAAATTAAAAGAAGTAATTCGGCAGCAGCCCCGGCTTCAACTTTATCAGCGGGTGAATTAGCTTATTCAGAAGATTCAAGTAAACTATTTTACGGTAATATAGCTGGTAACGCTAATCTAATTCTAGGTGGTAAATTATACACCGATATGTTAGATCAAACCGCAGGAACACTAACGGCTAGTTCAGCAATTCTTGTAGATTCAAACTCAAAAATAGATAATCTTTTAGTTGATAATTTACAACTAAATGGTAATCAAATTAGTTCAAGTTCTGGTGATGTTGATATTGCGCCAGCAGCAAATTTAGATATTGATGCGGGTACTATTGATTTAAGCACTCAAGCAACACAATTTACTGTCATTGATAATAGTGCAACAAGTATGACAATCGCTGAGGGGAACAATACTTATATTACTATTGATACTACAAATTCAGCAGAAAGAATACTATTTAGTAAAAATGTTGAATTTGACGGTGTAGTTAATATTGATGGGTCTATAGACCTTGATGGTGTTTCTGACTTTGGTGGATATGCAACAACTAATATTAATATTGATAGTGGTGCAATAGACGGAACTCCAATCGGAGCAAATTCAGCAAGCACAGGTGCATTTTCAACACTATCAGCTTCATCAACCGCAACCTTATCTGGTAATACTACAGTTGGTGGAACTTTAGGTGTAACAGGTGTAGCAACATTTGCTACTCATGCAGTATTTGGTGATAGTGATATTATTAAATTAGGTGCTGGTACAGATATGCAACTTTACCATGATGGTACCAATTCTTATATCACTAACGCAACTGGTGCTTTAAAACTTGCAACTGAAACAAGTGGTATAGCAGTTACTATTGGACATTCTACTTCAGAAACTACAGTAGCAGATAATTTAACAGTATCAGGAGATGCAGCAGTAACCGGAACATTAGGAGTTACTGGAGTTGCAACATTATCTAGTAATGCAACAGTCGGTGGAACATTAGGAGTTACTGGAGTAATAAGCTCTACAACTCATATTGATATGCCAGACAGTGCTAATATCAAATTAGGTACTGGTGATGACTTACAACTTTATCATGATGGTACTAATTCTTATATCACTAATTCAGAGGGAGCATTAAAACTCGCAACTGAAACAAGCGGTATAGCAGTTACTATCGGACACTCAACCTCAGAAACTACAGTAGCAGATAATTTAACAGTATCAGGAGATGCAGCAGTAACAGGCGGCACTACAGTAGCAGCAATAACTGCTTCTGGAACAGCAACTCTTAACGGTGCAGTTGTTCTTGGTAATGCTTCAGATGATACTCAAACTACTACTGGTATAACTACACATACTGGTCAATATAATATTGATAATTTAAGACTAGATGGTAATGCTATTACTAGTACTGATACTAATGGTAATGTTTCAATATCTCCAAATGGATCAGGTACTATTGATGTAGATTCTTCTAGAATTACAAGTCTTACAGATCCTTCAGGTGCACAAGACGCCGCTACGAAATCATATGTTGATGCTGTAAAAACTGGATTAGATGTTAAAAATTCAGTTACAATGGCAACGACAGCAGATCTTAGCTATACATATAGCAACGGATCAAGTGGT
>CALBXV010000344.1 GCA_937890045.1 uncultured archaeon | reverse complement strand
TATGCCCCATCACTTCTAAACTCACATGCACTTCCTGTTGCCCCACTTACATTTTCAGCTATAGTTCCACTCTCTGTCCAATCATCTAAATTTGCACCTGTCCAATTATCAAACTCTCCGTCTGTAACTAAAGTACTTTCCAGAATTACTCCAGACGGTGTAGTATTATCTGATATTGCACCTGCATTGTATTGTGTGGTATAATCTTCAGTACCACTCATATTAAATAATGATGCGTTATTTGTAGTCCAAGTGAAATTTTCGGCTCTTCCACCAATACGAGATTGGAATAAACTATTCTCGTTGGTAAAAGTCATAGTATAAGTTTCATTTGTCTGTTCGTCTACATATGGATAACCATCCAAAGTATTATCTACTGAACCAATATAAAAATCACTAAGACTTGCCTTACCAGTTGAACTATCTCTGGCACAACTATTTAAACTTGTTTTAGAAGTGTAATCGGAATTGTCTACGGCAGTTGCTCTACCGAGTTTTCCTAATGATAGTTTAGTTCCTGCTGTTGGTGTTGCCAAAAAAGTTCTCCTTAAAAAATTCGCGTGGAAAAGACGATTTATCGTTATATATGCGTCCCGTCGCTACGTGTTACCACTTATAAATATCAAGCATTATATATTTCCAAATATTTCTCTACCCATTCATCCTTATTATCATACTTCCTACAATAATCTCTCATACCATCTAAATAATCTTGTCTTTCTTTCTCTGATAACTCTGATATATTATGTATTTGTTCATCAAATTCTTTCTTGTCAAAAGCCCTGAATGGATATTCATAGTTTGACAGCCAATCTTTTTGTAATATAGGTAGTTTTCCATAATCTAATGCTTGAAATATAGAATAACCGAATGGTTCATGTAGATGACACGAATGACTTATTCCCCAATCCTCTCTATTAAAGAATCTATGTAAATTCTTATATTGAAATTGATATAATCTTGTTTTTTCAAATTTAAATCCAGCTCTTGTTTTCCACCACTTCCAATCATCTAAATCGGTAAATGCGTATGAATCAATACCTTCTAAGAAATGTGGTGATTTACGGGTTTCACAACGAGCCGCGAATCCTACTCTATTACTCATACATACTTTTTTATTTTGTGTAAATTCATAATAATTTGGTATATC